>CAZCLL010000019.1:0-18652 GCA_964499555.1 uncultured Fastidiosipila sp. | reverse complement strand
CGGTCATGGGGTTATAGGTGCCGATCTCTTCGATGAAGCGGCCATCTCTCGGCGATCTGGAATCTGCAACAACTACACGATAGTAGGGTTTCTTCTTTGCGCCGATTCTCTTGAGTCTGATTTTTACTGCCATTGGTTTTGTTCCTTTCGATTAAAGAAAAATATCTATGCTTGAGGTTACATCGGGAAGTTTAAGCCGGGGAAACCGCCTCTTCTCTTCTTTTTGCCCTTAGAGCCTTTTTTGCCGGAAAGTCCCATCTTATCCATCATCTTGAGACTTTCTTCATATTGTTTGACCAGACGGTTCACGTCTTGGACCGAGGTGCCAGAGCCCTTGGCGATGCGCAATCTGCGGCTCGCATTCAGGAGCTTGACGTTTGCTCTTTCTTGCAAAGTCATGGATCTGATGATGGCCTTTGTCCGATCCAGTTGTTTGTCATCGAGGTTGACGCTGTCGAGTTGTTTGTTATTGATCCCTGGGATCATCCCCAGAATTTCCTTCAGAGAGCCCATCTTCTGTACTTGCTCGAATTGCTCCAGCATGTCATCTAAGGTGAACTGATTGTTCTGAAGTTTATCAATGGATTCCTTCGCCTTCTGCTCATCGATCACGCGGCCGGCCTTCTCAATCAAGGTCAAGACGTCGCCCATCCCAAGAATTCTCGAGGCCATGCGATCCGGATGGAAGGCTTCTAAGGCATCCACCTTTTCGCCAGTCGCAACGAATTTGATCGGTTTCTGGGTCATCTTATAGATGGAGAGCGCAGCACCACCCCTCGCATCACCGTCGAGCTTCGTCATAATGAAACCATCAAGACCGATTTCTTCATCAAAGGCTTTGGCCACATTCACGGCCTCTTGCCCGATCATGGCATCGACAATGAGGAGTTTCTCATTCGGCTTTACCACTGCTGCAATCTCTTTCAGCTCGGTCATGAGTTCATCATCCACAGTCATACGGCCGGCGGTATCCACGATCAGGACGTCTCGCATGAGGTAATGCGCCTTGTCGAGCCCTTCCTTGGCGATCTTGACCGCATCCTTCTCTTCTGGGTGGATGTAGCAGGGCACATCAATACTCTTCGCCAGAATGGCCAATTGCTCTTGCGCAGCCGGTCTATGCGTATCGACAGAGACTAAGAAAGGTTTCTTACCTTCATGCTTCCGTAAGTGCAGAGCCAGCTTCGCAGCTGTAGTCGTCTTACCAGAACCTTGTAAACCATAGAGCATAATCACGGTGAAACCAGAGGAATGGAACTTGAGCTGATTATCACCTTGACCTAAGATCTCAACTAACGAATCATGAACAATCTTGACGACCTGTTGACCGGGCGTCAGGCTCTGCATGACATCCTGGCCTTTGGCCTTCTCTGAGATCTCTTTCGTCAATTCTTTGACAACCAGATAATTCACATCCGCCTCAAGTAGCGCAATGCGGATCTCCTTCATCATGTCCTTGATATCTTGTTCTGTAACACGAGACTTCCCCCGCATCCGGGCGGTGATCTCTTGTAATTTCGTTGATAACCCTTCGAATAATGCCATATCTATCCTTTAGTTCAAAAGATGCCCGTCGAGGCCTTCCTTCTCGTTCTTACGCTTGTCCGAACGAACGTCCGGAAGGGTTAAAGACCCGTTTCCAGTTCATGGACGAGAACCTTCGCCTCGGAAAGTCTCCCGTCTTCAAGCAGTTGCTCAAGCGCTCGGAGTTTACTCCTAAGCTTCTCATTGGTAGAAGCAATCCCCAGCTGTTCCTCAAAACGCTCCAGGTGTTCTAGCCCCCGCTGCAAGCTATCATGAACCGCTTGCCGACTGACGCCTAGTTCATCGCCGATTTCCGTAATGGACCAATCTTCGTTCAGATATAGAGACAAGGTCTCCCTCGCCTTATCCGTCAGGAGTCCTCCATAGGTATCCAAGAGGAAAACCATGCGATTCTTGTCCAAAACTTCCTGCCAGTTCTTATCCATAGCGACCATTATACGACTTGGGTGGAACCTGTCAAGTGTTTTTACTTGACAGGTGAGTTCTTCGTACGTCTCTTCGTACGTGAAAAAAAAGTGCGGGGAATTACACAATTACTTATGTTGGACAAAACTCAGCTGAATCCAACTCTCTCCCACTCCCCGGAAACTTATTCCGCCTTCCCCAGGGACTTGACCTCATCTTCCGGCAAGAGCGACTCCACAAAGGCATCCGGATCAAAATCCACCAGATCCTCCGCAGACTCCCCGAGTCCAGCCAACAAAATCGGCACCTTTGCCTGGTGTGCCACAGCAACCGCCACGCCGCCTTTCGCATTGCCATCCAGCTTCGTAATGACAAGGCCGGTCACATCAGCGACTTCCGTAAAGGTTTCCGTCTGAATCACCGCATTCTGCCCCGACGTCGCATCAATTACCAGCAAGGTCTGCACCACGGCCTCCGGAGCCTCTCGCTTAATAATCCGGGTAATCTTACCCAGCTCATCCATCAAATTCTTCTTATTGTGAAGACGCCCAGCCGTGTCCACGATCAGCACATCTGTGCCTCGAGCCTCAGCCGCCTTAATGCTGTCATAAACAACAGCTGCCGGATCATTCCCATCTTTCTGCGAAATTAAGGGCGTCCCCGTCCTCTCACACCAAGCCGCCAATTGCTGGATCGCAGCCGCACGGAAGGTATCCGCCGCAGCCATCAGCACCTTCTTCTGCTCCCGGCTAAAACGCAAAGCCAGCTTGCCGGCCGTCGTCGTTTTCCCCGTCCCGTTAACGCCCACCATAACAAGAATATTGAGCTTCCCGGGCGTCAACGCTAATGTCTTCTTCTCCCCTAAAATCTCGCGAATATCCTGCTTCAAGGTTTTCAACACGAAGCTCGTCGAACGGTTCTTTTCTTGCTTCATTTTCTGACGCAAACGCTGCATCAATTCATCTGTCGCAGCCGCCCCGAGATCCGCTTGAATCAAGGTCATTTCCAGCTCATCGAGCTCATCTTCATCGAAATACCCTAGCGCCGCGGCAATATTCTCCACCTGACCCAGGAAGAAATCCCTGGTCTTGGTTAAGCCTTCCTTGAACTTATCAAATAAACCCATAGCCATCCTCAACTCTCATCCAACTTCACCGAAATAATCTGTGAAACGCCACGTTCCTGCATTGTCACCCCGTAAATCATGCGGGCCGCTTCCATTGTACCCCGTCTGTGTGTCACCAGGATGTACTGCGTCTTCGCCGAGTTCTGCTTCACGTAATCCGTGAAGCGGAAGACGTTCGCTTCGTCCAAAGCCGCCTCCACCTCATCTAGCACACAGAAGGGAGAAGGATTTAGTTTTTGTATCGCAAAGAGCAAGGCAATCGCCGTCAAGCAGCGCTCGCCACCCGACAAAGCCAGCATATTCTGCAAGCGTTTCCCAGGCGGCATGACTTTGATCTCAATCGGACTATTCAAGATATCTTTCGAATCCTCCAGGACCAGCTCCGCTTCGCCACCACCAAAGAGCTCCCGGAAAACCACTCGAAACTGCTCGTTGATGAAACGGAACGAATCCTGAAATTGCTTCTGCATTTCGCTTGTAATCTCGCGAATAATCTGGCTCAAATCATCTGTCGCGTGCAGAATATCCCCGGGCTGCTTCATCATAAATTCATGGCGCTCCGCAATCTCGCGGCTCTCTTCAATCGCCTGCACATTCACTTGACCCAAGTCGCGAATCTTCTGCCGAAGCTCCTTGACGACCGCCCTCGTCTCTTCCAGATTCAAATTCTCCAGGTAATAGTCATCACGGCTAGCAAATGTCAGCGTATATTCTTCCCAGAGCCTCGCCCTCAAATCCATCAAGGCCGCCTCTGTATTCTCCTGCCTTTGTTCCAAACGCCCCTGATCTTGCCCCAGCTTCGCCAAGAGCCCCGACACGCGATCCATTTCGATCGTATTGTCTTCCAAGGCCCCTACAGCCTCACGGCGCTTCCCGTCAGCTTCTTTCAGCTTCTCTCGCAGTTCCGCAAGCTCTTTTTGGTAGCTAGATTGAATCTGGCTGCCCTCTTCAACGAGGCGTTTGAGCCTTTCTTCCTCGGTTTGATCCTGTTCCAGATCTTGTTCTTGTACTTGTAGTTCCTCCACGACTTGGGCGTGTTCTCGGCGCACACGTTCCAAGAGGCTCGAGGCCGATTGCCTTTGCTCTTTCGCAGTGGCCAAAGCCACCTGAACCTCCGCTCTTTTCTCCCCTAAGCGACCAAGTACCACGTTCTGCTCTGCGACCAGCCCAGCCAATTCTTTTTGCAAACGAAGGTTCTCCTCAAGGCTCTGTTCGAAGGTAGCTGCCTCCGAAGCCCTCGCTGAAGAAGCCTCTTCTAGATCCACAAGTTCTTGTTCCAAACGGGCAAGATCTGCTTGATTCTGATCTTGCTTACTCTGAAGCCGAATCCGGTTCTGTTCATACTGTTTATTATGAGAATCCAGCTGAATTTCTTCTCTGGAGAGCTCCGACGACGCTTGCGCCACTTGGCCAAGTTCCGTCTCGATCAGCGAAATCCGTTCTTTCTCCTCAGCTAGCTTCCCTTCGACCACAGCACTTGCGGCTTCTTGTTCGGAAATCTCCGCCGTCAACGTCTCCAACAAACGTCTGCGGCTCAAAATCCCGCTACTTTGCTGTTTCCGAGAACCTCCGGACATCGCCCCGCCCGGATTCAAAAGATCGCCATTCGTACTGGCAATGCGAACTTTGAAGGAGGTGGCTTTGGCCATCTGAAGAGCTTGATCTAAGGTATCTGCCACCACTGTGCGGCCCAGGGCATAGTCCACCGCTGCTTGAATCTCCGGCATGAAACTCACGAGCTCACTCGCAAGCCCCCGGTAACCCGGCATCCTCTTCAACTGATTCAAGACACTGTCCGAAGGACGCTGGCCGGAAACGCGGTTCAGCGGCAAGAAAGTCGCCCTGCCCCAACGCTCGTTCTTGAGCTTCGTAATCATGCGAGACGCCGTATCTTCCGTCGACACCACGATGTTCTGCGCTGTCCCGCCCAAGATACTCTCAATCGCCGCTTCATAGGCCGACGGAACCTCCAAAAGATCCGCCAAAGGCCCATAGACCGCCGGCTCCTTCTGTCTCGCGTACTCCATCAAGCGCTTGATCGGGTAGGCATAGCCCTCATAACTTTCCGAGAGTTCCTGCTGTGTTTGCTTCTGGTAGCGCAGATTGTGAATCTTCTTCTCACGTTCCGCCGCTTCACTGCTGAGCGCGGAAAACGAAATCCGCCTCTCTTCCCGCTCACGCTCCAAGGCCTGATTGCGACTCTTGAGTTCTTTACTCTTCGCCCGCACCTCATCCAAGCGATCGAGGAGCTTATTCACTTCCGCCGACTGCGTGGATAACTCACTGTCAACCGACGCCAGATCTCTCGCCAACCGATTCGTCTCCGTGTCGCCAAGGAGCAGCTTCACATTTTGGATTTTCCGTCTCAGTTCATCCGCCGTGGTCTCGAGTGTCGCCTTCTGCTCTACTTGCTCGCGATTTGTCTTCGCTGTCGCAGCATAGTCTTCTGACACCTTGGCCAAAGCCGCCTCCAGCGCCTGTGCCTTCTCTTTTAGGTCAGCAAATTCTAGGGCTTTCGCCTGCTCTTCTTTCTCGAGGGCGTCTTTTCTCTCACTTAACTCATCCGTCTGCGTCTGATAGCGGCGTTTTCGGGCGGCGATTTGCTCCCGTTTCTGCCCGGCCAAAGCCAGCTCTTGCGCATGGGCATTCGTCTTTTCCAGAAGGCCCGCCTCTTCACTCTGCAGCGTCTCGGCTTGATTGGCCGCCCCTTGCAGCGCCTCGCGCCATTCCGCCGCCTCAGCCATCACCTTTTGTTTCGCCTGCTCGGCTTCTTCGATCGTCTGGATAAGCTGTTGGGCTTCCTGGCCAAAGCGGGTGGTCGCCTGTTCTTTCTGCTCAATTTCATAGTAGAGTAGAGCCAAATCCTTGGCCTTCAACTCTTCATGGAACTTCAAATAGGTGTTCGCTTTTTTCGCTTGACGTTCTAAAGGCCCTTTCTGCTTCTCAATTTCCGCTACGATGTCATCTAGGCGAATCAGATTTTGTTCGGTCAAAGCCAGCTTCTTTTCCGACTCTTCTCGTCTGAGTTTATATTTGGTAATGCCGCTCGCTTCATCCAGCATTTTGCGGCGGAGCTCGGCTTTACCAGAAAGGATATCATCCACCTTCCCCTGGCCAATCATGGAGTAACCGTCACGGCCGATCCCGGTGTCTAGGAAGAGTTCGGTAATATCTTTTAGGCGGCAGCGGCTATCATTGAGTAAATATTCACTTTCCCCAGAGCGGTAAATCCGACGGCTCACGCGAATTTCCGGGAAATCAAGCGGAAGCTCACGATCTTCATTATCCATCGTGAGGGTCACTTCTGCATAGGACAAAGGGCGTCTTGACGCCGTCCCAGAGAAGATTAATTCTTCCATTTTCGACGCACGGAGCGTCTTCACACTCTGCTCGCCCAAAACCCAGCGAATCGCATCGGTGACATTTGACTTTCCCGAACCGTTTGGCCCAACAATGGCCGTGACCCCTTCATGAAAACGGATGACGGTCCGTTCCGGAAATGATTTGAATCCTTGTAGCGTTAATGACTTTAAAATCATGGACTGCAGTAAAAACCTTCCTCAAGGTACGTAATTTTCCAGGAAAATCTTCGCCGCTTCCTGCTCGGCTTGTTTCTTCGAGTTCGCGGTCGCTTCCTGGTAGAGAACCTCTTCATACTTGACCGCTACGGTAAAGCGCTTGGCATGGGCCGGCCCTTCCTCGCGGAGTAAAACAAAGTCGACATCTGGATTTACCGTCGTATGCTGTAAGGTCTCGTAGAGTCGGCTCTTATAATCATAGACCAGTTTCCCGGAGAGCGCTTCTTCCAATCGGGAGGAGAAATGGCGCAAGACAAATCGTTCGGCCTCCTCGTAGCCTCCATCCAAAAAGATGGCACCAATCAGCGCTTCCATGGCATCTTCTGCATTTGACATTTTCGATCGGCCTGAGGTCTTCTCTTCGCCTTGACCCAAGAGAAGGAAGTCCGGTAAGTGAAGCTCTCTCGCAATCTGATCCAAACTCTCGGACCTAACCGTAAGAGACCGAAGCCTCGTCATTTTGCCTTCTGGAAGCTCTTGCTCATTCAAATAGAGTTGCTTACTAATCAAAAGACTCAATACAGAATCGCCAAGAAACTCTAAGCGCTCATTGTCCGGGCCATCTTCCGGATGCTCGTAGGCATAAGAGGAATGGGTCAGCGCTTCACGAAGCAATGACACGTTCTGAAAGGTATACCCTACATACTTCTCTTGGAAGAACAGTAAATCAGGCTTCTCCCGCTTCTTCTCCTTGCTCAACGAAATCTCCTCTACAAAATTCATGGTGGCCTTAGCTTGCTCGAAGTATTGTACCACGAAAAGAAAAGACCCAAAGGGAAATCACCTCGGGGTCTCTTACGCAAGTCAGAGAATTATTATGGAAAGCTTACTCTGCGTTGTTCTTGATGTAATTGACTGCATCGCCGACAGTGGCAATACGCTCGGCTTCTTCATCCGGGATTGCCATGTCGAATTCCTGTTCGAGAGCCATAATCAACTCAACGATATCAAGGGAATCAGCGTTCAGGTCGTCAATGAAATTCGCTTCCAGAGTAACATCATCGGGTTCAACACCCAGCTGATCGACCAGTATGGCTGTTACCTTTTCCAGAATTTGCTCAGTAGACATGCTTTAGTTCCTCCTAGTAGTTTTGTAATCTTCTAAAAACTCAAATCTTTCATTTTCGAAAAATAAGTCACGGTGAATATAATTGTTACACATAGCTTTGTCAATACATAAAAAGTACCGTCTGCACGAAAAATTCGCATAAAAAGCACAAAATCTACATGTATTTTGCGCATTCATGACGCATCTGTAAACAATTCCTTATTCTTCACATAATAATCTACGCCGGAAATGATGGTCATAGCCAGCGCTAAGATCACAGTCAAGTACCCAAAACCATCAATATAACGGTTCATGGATAAGTCTGGTAATTTTATCCGAATGATGTCCAGAAGCATGATGACAATGATGGCAACAATCTGTGTAACGGTCTTCAGTTTCCCTAGTTTACTAGCAGCAATGACCCGCCCTCGTTCAATGGCCAGCATGCGAATACCAGTCACGGCCAGTTCACGGAAGAGCACAATCACCGGCATCCAAGAAGTTAAGAGCCCTCGCTCCACCAGACAGATAAAGGCGGAGAGTACAAGCAGTTTGTCTGCGATCGGATCTAGGAATTTCCCCATATTGGTGACAATATTCCGTTTCCTCGCGATGGCACCATCCAGATGGTCCGTATAAGAGGCGATGGAGAAAATGATTAGGGCAACGATCATGCCATTCTCAAGGATGAAGCCATTCCACGCTTCAAAGCCGTCAAGCGGAATCGTCAGCATAAAGAGCATCATCACAGGGATCAAGATAATGCGGGCAATCGTAATCTTATTCGGTAAATTCATTCCAGTACTCCTGTCAATTCGTAGGAATCCGCTTCGACAATTCTTACCGGATACACATGCCCTTCGATCGGTTCCTTATCCGTGCTATTCAGCACTAAGATACAAGGATCGACGTCTGGTGTTTGTCCGGCAGATCTCCCCTGATGATATATACCATCCGGAGAGACCCCTTCAATCTTTACCTCAAGAATTTTACCCAGATAGCGCTCGTGTTTCTCTCGAGAAATGCTTTGCTGCGTTTCCATGATGAGGTCTCGCCTCGTTTCTTTGACCTTCTGGGGCAATTGATCGGGCATCGTCGCTGCCTTCGTCCCCTCTTCCGGGCTATAGGTGAAGCAGCCCAGATAATCAAAACGAATCTCTTCGACAAAACGGAGAAGCTTCTGGAAATCCTCTTCCGTCTCCCCGGGGAAACCGGTCATAACGGTTGTACGAATAATGACGCCGGGAACTTCTTCTCGAAGCCTCTCGATGGTCTGACGTAAAGAGCTTTCTGTCTCCCTTCGATCCATCGCTTGTAGAATCTTGTCTGAAGCGTGCTGGATAGGGATATCAAAGTAAGGAACCAATTGAGGACGGCGCTTGTAAACGCTCAGGAGTTCATCGGTAAGGCCCTCTGCGTAGAGGTACAATACGCGAATCCAACGAAGCCCATCAATCTCACACAGCTGATCAAGAAGCTCGGGTAAGAGCCTTCTGCGCTCTGTGTCTAAACCATAGAAACCACTATCCTGAGCAATCACGATGAGTTCATCGTAGCCTGCAGCGGCGAGTTCTCTAGCCTCACCTAAGACTTCGTCCACCGGCCTCGAGCGGAAAGGGCCTCTGATGCCTGGGATCGCACAGAAAGCACAGTGATTTGAACAGCCTTCAGCAATTTTCAAGTAGGCATAGTGCTTCGTGGAAGGCGTTCTGTGCCCCGTCACATGGGCGAGCACGTCTTGCCGAGTACCGGAACGGTAGATCTTGCTCAGAAACTTCTCTTCCGCTTGATCTGCGCCTTCCAGCTCATCTACAGAAGAAGCTTCTTGCTCTTGGTAGAAATCGGCAATGGCGGGGACGATATCCTTATAATTTCTTATGCCCAAAATCGCATCGACTTCGGGCAAGGAATCTCTCATCTCTTCCGCGTAACGCTCAGACAAACAACCGGTCGCTAAGAGAAGTTCGCAAGTACCCTTCGTCTTAAAATCCGCCATGTCTAAAATGGCGCCGATGGATTCCTGTTTCGCGCTCTCGATGAAGCCACACGTATTCACAATAATTACTTCTGCCCTTTCCGGATCTTCGGTAAGGCGAAGACCTGCCTTACGGCAGGCCTCAGACATATATTCACCATCAACTAGGTTCTTGGAACAACCTAAGCTCAGTAAATACACATGTTTATCCTGGAAAGTCCTAGTTCCCGGACTTACAGGGTGATCAGTCATAGTATCCCTCCGGATCTTGATATCGAAGGCAAGCCAGAGTAGTCTGCCTGTCAAACCCTCGCGAAGCCGCCTTGCGGACCAGAGCAGCAAGGATTTGCTGTTGGTTCAGGTAATTATCCTGATTAATCTTCCATTCGTCAATTTTTGCCTGACAATTCTCGGAAAGAAATTCTTGCACCAAGATCTCGTCGGATGACGCTTCTTCCATAACTTCGGAAATAACCTGCTCCTCAATACCGAATTTCTGCATGCGTTTACGAAGGCCAAGGCGACTCTCCGCCTTACGGCCACGACGCTCGCGCACGATCGACCTGGCCATTTCTTCATCTTGAAGATAGCCATCTTGAGCCAGACCCGGCATGACTTCTTCAATGAGAACAAGCGAAAAGCCTTGACTCAGGAGTTTCTCCCGAACCTGGCCGGAACTTCTGAATCGACCGGCTGCATAGGTAACTGCGGCAACCCGGCACGTTTGCCGGGCTTCATCTGCTTCACGCTCTTCCGGGCTCTTCTCAAAGCGTATCGATTCCCAGGATATCATCAATCAGTTCCTCGCCGCTCTTCCCCTGCCCGTCCGGGACGGTCTCTTCAGGAGCGGTTACAGCGACCTGGTCTTCCTCCTCTTCCTCGCCATCATCAAGCCCATTGAGGACACGAACCTTGTGTTCAATTAGATCACGCTCTTCGATGTGTTCATCGAGCCAAGCCTTTGCGTTCTCACGCCCTTGACCAATTCTTTCGCCCTCATAGGAGAACCAAGCACCGCTCTTGCGGACGATATCAGCCTCAACGGCTAGATCAAGGATGCAACCAGACTTCGAAATTCCTTTCCCGTAGATCAAGTCGAACTCCGCTTCCTTAAATGGCGGCGACAACTTGTTCTTCACAACCTTCACCCGTGTGCGGTTACCAACCGAGTCCGTACCGTTCCGCAAAGTCTCGGTGCGCCGGACGTCCAGCCGGACGGAGGAATAGAACTTCAGGGCACGACCACCGGGGGTGGTCTCAGGGTTGCCGAACATGACGCCAATCTTCTCACGGAGCTGGTTGATAAAGATGACGACGGTTTCCGACTTGGAAATGACAGAGGTCAGCTTACGAAGGGCTTGCGACATCAGTCTGGCCTGCAAACCAACATGGGAATCCCCCATCTCCCCGTCAATTTCAGCCTTCGGAGTCAAAGCGGCTACCGAGTCAACCACAACCACATCGATGGCACCGGAACGAACCAACGCTTCACAAATCTCCAGGGCTTGTTCCCCGTTATCCGGCTGAGAAACAATCAGGTTGTCGATATCGACGCCGAGATGACTCGCATAGACCGGGTCTAGTGCATGCTCCGCATCTATGAAGGCGGCTGTCCCGCCCATGGCCTGTGCTTCTGCTGCAATGTGTAGGGCTACAGTTGTTTTACCAGAAGACTCTGGCCCGTAAATCTCCACGATACGCCCACAGGGAACCCCGCCAATGCCCAGGGCGATGTCCAAAGACAAAGCACCGGTAGGAATGGCTCTGATGCTGACTTCGCTCTGGTCACCCAGGCGCATCACCGAGCCCTTGCCAAATTGTGTTTCTATTTTATCGAGTGCCGCCTGCAGCGCTCGCTCGCGGTCATCCATCGAGACGTTACTTACTTCTTGCGTGGATTTCCCGCTCTTCTTCTTCGCCATTTTCTTTCCTCCAAGACAACGAACATTTGTTCTTATTATAAGCGATTGTCAACGCAGAAGCAATGACAAAAAATCGACAAATACCAAGAAAAACCGACAAAAACCTGGCTTCAAGCCTCGACTAAGAGGCCGAAAAGCGCTTTGCGCAATTGATTGAGCGCTTGTTTCACGGCAGTGTCACGATTTTTCTGACGATTTCCCCGATAGCGGAATTCACGCGTGTAAATCGCCTCCGGTGTGGCAATGCCGATATAGAAGAGGCCAGCATCTTTCCCCTCCACCGTTCCGGGTCCCGCAACGCCAGTCGTCGAAATACAGTAATCGCTCTGAAAAAGGGCTTTACCCAGGCGAGCCATCTCAGCCGCACAAGGGGCACTCACTGCGCCATATTGCTCCAGAATCTCTTTTGACACGCCTAAAACCTTTTCCTTCGTCTCTGTTTGGTAGGTACAAATGCCTCCACGAAGCACGGCTGAGATCCCAGGTACTGTCGCTAGCTCAGCAGAAACTTGACCAGCCGTCAAGGATTCGACAAACGAAACCGTCTTCTGACCCTCGAGCAAAAGCTCAGCTGTCACCTGCGTCAACGATTTGTTCCCAATGTGATAGATATAGTCACCTAGACGCCGTTCGACTTCCGCCAACATCTCAGCCGCAGCTTCTTCAGCCTCCGCAGAAGCCCCATTCTCACGCCGCAAGGTCAGACGGAAGGTCACTTCCCCCGTGGAAGCATAAGGTGCCAAGGAAGGGTTTACATGCTGCTCATCTAAGAGGTCAGCTAATATCTCCGCTGCATCCGACTCGCCGATATCGATCAGATGAATGAAGGTGCTCTCCAAGACCACAGAGGCTTGCTTCTTCAGCAGGGGCGCTACGTAGTCCCGAAACATCGGCTGATTCTCATTTGGCGGGCCTGGCAGCAAGATCAAGAGGCTCTTACAGACGCCATCCTTGTAGTACGGAATGATCGCCCCGGGTGCCGTTCCGTTGTTGTTTGGGATGCTGGTTGCAAGTTCCGGTAGCAAAGCTTGTTTCAAGTTTGATTCTGCCATCCTACGGTTTCTTGAGGTAAAGTAGGACTTGATTTCTTGGACAGCCTCCTCGTTCCGCACAAGGGCTTGACCTGCGGCTTTGGCCGACACTTCCATCGTGATATCGTCTGCCGTTGGCCCCAACCCCCCGGTAATGATCACCGCGTCGGAGCGCTCCATCGCCTGCTGTAAGGTCTGAAGGAGCCTTCCGGGGTTATCCCCCACCACGGTCTGATAGTAGTGGCTAATCCCCGTCTTCTGCAGCTCAGACGCAAGGAAGGTAGCATTGCTGTTCACAATCTGCCCCATCAAAATTTCTGTGCCGACAGCGACAATTTCCGCTGTGTGAATGACAAAGTCAGACCATGGATTCATTCTTGCCCTCTCGTGCTTCGTAACAATAAAGCGTGTTCTGTAATAACATGGCAATGGTCATCGGTCCGACGCCGCCTGGCACCGTGGTGATGTAGGAAGCCTTCTGACTCACCGGTTCAAAGTCCACATCTCCCGTCACCTTGCCGTCCTCACCTCGGTTGATGCCGACATCAATGACGATGGCGCCTTCTTTCACCATGTCTTCTGTGACGAAGTGGGCTTTCCCGACAGCGGCGATCAAGATGTCCGCTTGTGAGGCCAAAGCTGCCAAATTCTTCGTTCGCGAGTGTGCCACCATAACGGTTGCGTTCTGTTGCAGCAAGAGTTGGATAAGGGGTTTTCCTACCGTGTTACTGCGGCCAATAATCAGCGCGAGTTTGCCTTCCAGATTCTCGCCGGATTCCTCGAGAAGTCTCATGACACCGGCCGGTGTACAAGCTTGTGGAGATGCTAGGCCCAGAACCATTCTGCCGATGTTGATCGGGTGGAAACCGTCGACATCTTTTTCTGGGGAAACCAGTTCTAAGAATTCATTTTCTTCTGCATGAAGGGAGCCCGGAAGGGGTAATTGGAGGAGAATCCCATCGACCTCAGGGTCTTGATTCAGGTCCTCTATCACGGCTGTCAACTCTTCCCTCGTCACGGTCTCAGGGAGGCGTTTTACTATGGAGGTGATCCCCGTCTGCTCACAAGCTTTCTGCTTGTTCCGGACATAGACAGCCGAACCTGGGTCATTCCCTGCCAAGATTACGGCCAAACAAGGCGTGCGGCGGCCGGTTTCCAGATAGACGGCCAGCTGTTCTTTGATTTCATCTTTGACTTCTTTCGAGACTTTCTTTCCATCAATAATCTGTGCTGTCATTTTTTCGTTCCTCCAGCTGATTTTGTGCATTTCGAAGAGCCCAATCCGTCCTGGTCAGAAGTACCTGGCGCGGTTTGGATCCCACAAAAGGTCCGATATAGCCTTTCATTTCCATCACATCAATCAAGCGTCCCGCTCGGGGGTAGCCGATATTGAGTCGCCTTTGCCAAACCGAGACGGAGGCATAGCCGGCATCCAGCACAACATCCACCGCTTCATCGAGTAAGTCATCCTCTTCCGGCTCTTCGCTAGAACCACCGGTATCGAGGCCAGGGGTCGGGGTATTGATGATTTCTTCGGCCTCTTCCTTGTCAAAAGCCTTGAGTTTCTGAGCTTTGAGGAAAGATACAATGTTCTCCACCTCATGGTCACTGACGTAAGCGCCTTGGCCTCTCGTGGGCTTCGACGAGCTTTGCGGAGAGTAGAGCATATCTCCTTTTCCGAGCAATTTCTCTGCGCCGCCCCCATCTAAGATGGTGCGGGAGTCCACTTGGGACGCCACCGCAAAGGCCAAACGAGAAGGCACATTGGCCTTAATGACACCCGTTATGACATCCACCGAAGGCCTCTGGGTCGCAATAATCAAGTGAATCCCGGCCGCTCTTGCCATCGCCGTAAGGCGGGAAATGGAATCTTCTACTTCATTCGCCGAAACGGCCATCAAGTCCGAAAGCTCATCAATGATAATGACCACAAAGGGAAGTTTCTCGTAGCCTCTTGTGTCCGCATCTTCATTGTACCCCTTCATGTCACGCACTTGCTGTTCGGCAAAGAGCTGGTAGCGACGGGTCATCTCATTCACAGCCCAATTCAGCGTATTGGCTGCCTTCTTGGGGTCGGTTACGACCGGTGCCATCAAATGCGGAATCCCATTGTAGACGGAGAGCTCAACGACTTTCGGGTCAATCAAAATGAGCTTCAATTCTTGGGGCGAGTTTCGATACAGAAGGCTGACCAAGATCGTATTAATCGAAATCGACTTACCCGAACCGGTTGCACCAGCAATCAAAAGATGCGGCATTTTGGCCAAATCACAGTAGATCGGTTGCCCTGGAATATCTCGGCCCAGCGGAACCAAGAGTTTCTCTTTCCTTGTCTGATAGTCTTCCGCCTCGATGAGCGATCTGAGGCCAACAATCGCCGTCTCCGGATTCGGAATCTCAATACCGATCGCCGATTTTCCTGGGATGGGCGCTTCAATTCGGACCGCCATCGCGGCGAGGCTCAAGGCAATATCATCCCCTAAGCCGACAATCTTGCTAATCTTTACCCCAACGCCTGGGCGCAGTTCGAAGCGCGTGATGGAGGGACCAGTCGTGATGTGCACGACTTTTGCTTCTACGCCGAAGCTGGCCAAAGTCGCCTCCAGACGCGCAGCCAAGTCATGAATTCTGGCGGCATTGGAAGTGGAGTTAATCACAGGCCTCGGTTCTAGGAGCGTGATGGGTGGGAACTCATACGGCTTCTCCACTTCAGCAAGTGCCAAGAGATCATCGACTTCTTCCGGCGAATCCTCTTCGTTTGCAAGATCATCTAGACTTGCCCTCACCGCCTCGGTTGCGGAAGCAGACGAAGGCGCTCCGGCGGCTTTGGCCTCATCAACGAGAAGAATATCCGGGACAGCGACTGGCTTGACGGGTTTAGCCTGGAGCGCAGACTCCTTGAAACGCCGCTTTTGCTCATCCGTAGCCGTGGAGTCGCTGGCGATATCGTCCTCGTCGGACTTGAGGAGGAAGTCTTGCTTGACGGGCGTACGACCCTCCCGTTTCTGCGTCGGCTCATCCAGCAGAAGGAAGTCCGGAGCCTTGAAGCCTTCCGTGGTATAGCTCCGCACGGGCTCACTTGCGGGCTTTGTGCTCGCAGGGGCAGCACCAGCGGGTGGAATGACGTAGGTATCAATGGGAATGGAGGCGACATTCGGTAGCGGATTGGGATTCTGAACCGGTGCCTGGGCACGAGACTTGCGAGCTGGGGTTTGCGTGGCGCTTGGTGGCCCGGACTCCACTCCTCTTTCGATTGACGTTTGAAACCTTGCCCCCTCTCGCCTAAACGGCGGCTCTTCGGTAAACTCGGCTTTTTTCGTCTTGGCCGATTGGCTCACGCGTTGTGGCTCACGGCCATCTTCAGGATCATCCAATTTTCCGGAAGTCAAGTCATAAAGGGCGCTGCTGGCACTTTCGACCGCACGGCCAACGCCACGGAAGATGAAGCCCAGAAACGCAGCGATCCCACGCAAAATGCGCTCAATGGAGAAATTCCCGAGAACGACGGCTTCAGCCAAAATCGCCGTAATCAAGATGGCATTCGCGCCGAAACGACCCGTCACACGCTGTAGCCCTAAGGCAACCAATCCCCCCAGGACGCCGCCCGGCAAGGAAGTCGCCAAACTTTCATACTGACTCGGATCTTGCGAGGCTTTCCAGAGCACTTCAAAGGTCTTAAAAACCGTCTGATTGCCCGCTTCATCGCGACTTAACTCAGCAATCCAGGAAAACTCCACAGTCAACGCATGGCAAAGCGACGCAGCCAAGATCAGAATCAAAAAAATGTGATTAATCCGAATCTTGTGCTTGCGGATGATGGTATGCAGGAAGGTGGTAATCGAAAGGATGAGAAACAAGACCGGGAAAGCATAGGCCACCGGTCCAACTAAGCCTTTCCCAAGATTCAATAAAAGCATACCTAAAGGCCCCGTATTCACGGCCGGTATATAGTAGGCCACCCCTAAAATCGCTGCGATCAAAAGGTAAATCAGCCCCAGAATCTCGTTCGTTTTATTGACTTGGTGTTTCTCGCTCATTCGTTCGCTCATGAAAACTCTTTCACTCACCTACTCCATGCTTGTCCGCTATCCGTCCTACGTGCGAATGGGTTCTACTTCTAACGCTATCGCTACCTCTAGCGCTATCGCTTCAGAAGCACCTGCGCCTTAAAAAGAGCAACCAAGGTCTTCGCGTCTGTAATCTCCCCTTTTACAGCAAGGTCCAAGGCCTCATCGAAGGGGATAATCACACGTTCCAGAAATTCCCCGTCATCTAATTGCTGCGGCACTTCCTTCACGTTCTGCGTCCAAAAAATATTGATGGGCTCCGAACAGTAACCTGGCGTGGGATGTACATGAGCCAGAAGATTCATGTCTTGGGCTTCCCAACCACATTCCTCGATGAGTTCACGCCTCGCACAAGCTTCCGGATCTTCCCCTGCCTCCAATTTGCCAGCCGGTATCTCCAGAAGAAAGCGTTCAACCGCAATCCGATACTGCCTGACCAAGCAAATCTCTTTTCGATCATTAATGGCTAAGACGCATGAGCCGCCGTTATGATAAACCAATTCTCGCTCGGCAATCTCCCCGGATTCAATCTCAACGGACTTCTTGACCACTCGAAAAATGTGGCCGCTAAAGATCTCTTCGCTACCCAAGACTTTCTCTTCAATCATAGCCCATGCTCCTTCTTGTATTTCTGCACTTCCGCAACAGCCAACTCATCACAACGATTATTATAGCGATTATCCGCATGCCCCTTGACCTTAATAAAGGTCACCTCATGCAATTGCAGAAGCGAATCCAACTCCACCCAGAGATCCTGGTTACTCACAGGCTGCTTCGCTGCATTCTTCCAGCCATTTCGCTTCCAATTCACCAACCAATTCTGGTTGATCGCATTCACCAAATACGCACTGTCCGAGTAAAGAGTCACTTGACAAGGCACTTTCAAGGCCTTTAGTCCCTCGATCGCCGCTTGGAGCTCCATGCGATTATTGGTCGTGTGGCCAAAGCCGCCAGACAGCTCCTTCTCCACCTTACCAAAGACCAAAATCGCTGCCCAGCCCCCAACGCCAGGATTCCCGGAACAAGCCCCATCTGTATAAATCTCCACTTGCCTATTCGTCAAAAGAATCTTGCCCCTTTCCCGGATACACCTTGTCCCATTTTACCATAGGCAAAAAAAATCACCCTCATTCCAAGGAACAAAGGTGATCAATTCTGGCAGGGGAGACAGGATTTGAACCCGCAACCGATGGTTTTGGAGACCATTGCTCTACCGTTGAGCCACTCCCCTACAATTCTTCACTACAAGGCGTTGACCACTATCGATCACTCACGCCCGAGTTGCTAATGAAGTATAGAAAAGAGGCGACTGTTTGTCAAACAATTTTTGAAAGTAGGCGCTATATGCCTCTACTTCCCGGCCAAAGCCGCTTCCCCACAACCTTTTCCCACAACCGTGCATGTGCTCCACGGTTAACGTGAGGCAGTGGATGATAATCCTTGCGTTGATTTATATTTTGAGCGGAAGGAATTCTTGTGTTCGGTGCGTGTTCCGGTCGATATCCACAGTGGTAAGTATGTACCACGGTTGAAGTGATGCAGTGGACAGTAATTCTTACGTTGATTTGAATTTTGGTCGGAAGGTAATCTTGCGGTCGGTATATGTTCTGGTCGATAACCCCAAAATTCCAGTAGAATAGCAAACCACAAAACGAAAAGATAAATATATAATATGTTAAGGTGGTCAGGATCCGTCGTTATCCATGAATTTCTCCGTAGGACACATGAAGCAGGGCCATATAACCACAAAAAACGTCTTGAGAGAGATGTTTTGGGGGAATATTCATAAAAATACCCGATCAGATAATATATTATACGTGGACAACGACAAAAGCTGACCAACATAACATTCTACATTCCTTGCTGGCAATCCACTTATAAATCTCCACCCTGATTATCATGTTGATTTTTGATTAAATCTGGAATGGCAGCCCCTACTTGTTAAAGTCCACCCA
>CAZCLL010000018.1:0-26135 GCA_964499555.1 uncultured Fastidiosipila sp. | reverse complement strand
AATTGGCGGACAAGATAGCTTGGCAACTGGCGGACAAATTAGGCTGGCAGCGACAGCATGAGCTACATTCATGAAAGTTCAGACAAGGAGATTGAAGAGACGATCCACTTGGCGATTGATCAAGGGGTCAACTTTTTTGATTTGGCTGCGAATCAAGAGCGGCCGTATAAAGCCTACGGCAGAGCTTTTGCCGGGGTGAGAGATCGGGTTTACTTGCAGATGCATCTGGGGGCTAGCTACCGTAAGGGTAGATATGGCTGGACCAGGAACCTCTCAGAAATCAAGACGGAATTCAATAAAGTTCTTCGTTCTTTGGGAACGGATTACACGGATATGGGCTATATTCATTGCATGGATGACATGGATGATTTTGAGAGCATGCGCTCTTCCGGTCTGCTGGACTATGCGAAGCGCTTGAAGGCGGATGGCGTGATTCGCCATTTGGGCTTCTCTTCTCATACGCCAGAAGTGGCGAGACGGTTTCTGGATACCGGCCTTATGGATATGTTCATGTTCAGTATTAACCCCGCTTATGACTATAAAAAGGGCTCGTATGGCATTGGTGATGTCGAGGATCGCATGAGTCTTTATCGCGAAGCTGAGAAGGCCGGTGTGGGGATTTCAGTGATGAAACCTTTTGGCGGCGGGCAACTCCTGAATGCGGGAACGTCTCCATTCCGAAAGGCTTTGACCCGAAATCAATGTATCAAATATGCGCTTGATCGCCCGGGGGTGCTGACCGTGGTTCCGGGGATCCGTGGAAAAGCCGATCTTCTGGATCTCTTGCGCTATTTTGATGCGTCTGAGGAAGAGAAGGATTATTCCATTATTGGGGAGTTCACGCCACAGACGGCAGTCGGAAATTGTGTCTACTGCAATCACTGTCAGCCTTGCCCGAAGGGGATTAATATTGGCTTGATTAATAAGTATTATGATTTGGCACTGGCGGGCGATGCGATGGCAGCGGGTCACTATGACAAGCTTCCCTTACATGCCGGAGATTGCATCCATTGTGGCCATTGTGAAGCCAGATGCCCTTTCTCTGTGAAACAGGAAAGCCGGATGGATCAAATTGCCGCTTATTTTGTGAAGTAATGTGTAGAGGAGAAGTGAAAATGAAAACCTTGATTTTGTTTTATTCATACGGTGGAAATACCAGAAGAATTGCCGAGATGATTCAGAAAGATACGGGTGCGGATCTGGCAGAGATCCTGACCGTGAAGCCTTATACCGGGACCTATAATGAGGTGGTGAAGCAGGGTAACCAGGAAGTCAAGAGCGGTTTTATGCCTGCATTGAAGCCACTTGCGGTCGATCTTGGCGCTTATGATTGCATCGTTTTAGGAACGCCTGTGTGGTGGTACACGATGGCGCCAGCGGTGCGCTCTTTTCTGGCGAAAGCCGATTTGCGTGGCAAGGTCGTCTATCCCTTTGCGACGAATGGTGGGTGGCTGAGACATACTTTTGAGGACCTTCAAAAAAATTGTCCAGGTGCTACCGTGAAAGACGGACTTGACATCCTGTTCGAGGGGCATTCGCTGGAAATTCCAGAAGACGAAATCCACGAGTGGGTGAAACAATTCGCTTGAATGAGTCAGCCCGTGGGGCGCTCGTTCGCTAAGATGGTGGGGTGAAGTGGCGGTAGGCGGCTTTGGCCAAAGCCCGAGAGACACACGAGAGGTGGCACCCATGAGAAATACGAATAATGAACGAGTCTACAAGATGGCCTTTGCCCGGGTGTACCCCATGTACATTCAGAAGGCGGAGAAGAAGGGTCGGACGAAAGAGGAGGTCGACACAGTGCTTCGCTGGTTGACCGGCTATGACGACGAGGGGCTGCAAGCGGTGATCTCGAAGGAGCTTTCGCTGGAGCAGATGTTTGCTGAGGCGCCAATGATGCATCCGAACCGGGGGATGATTACCGGGGTAATTTGCGGCGTGCGCGTGGAGGAGATTGAGGATCCACTGATGCAGAAGGTTCGCATGATGGATAAGCTGATTGATGAGCTTGCGAAGGGGAAAAAGATGGAGAAAATTCTGCGGGCGTAAGGACTTGTGGCTTCCGTTCTGTTGATTGCGCTTCGTAGGATTGAGCTAACGTGTTACTATGGAAAGCATCAATGACCAGATTTTCCAGATGCGGAGGCCTAAGACATGAAAATTCTCATTATTGGCGGAACCGGCTTAATTAGTACAGCGGTTGTTGAGCTGGCGAGCAAGCAGAATCATGACGTGACGATTGTGAATCGCGGGAGTGCGCCCAAGAGCCCTGTGCCACCGAATGTGAAGGTGCTTCAGGGCGATTGTAATGATGAAGCGGCGATGCGGCAACTTATGACTGGCCGGTTCTTCGATACGATCGTGAATTTTGTACTGTTTACGCCGGAGCAAGCCCAGCGCGATGTTCGCTTGTATCGAGAACATTGTCACCAGTACATTTTCATTAGTTCGGCGTCTGCGTATCGTAAGCCGGCTAAAGAATGGTGGATTACGGAATCGACCCCTCTGGGGAATCAGTTTTGGCAGTATTCAAGAGATAAGGAAGCGGCGGAGCTTGTGTTCTTGGAAGCCTATAAGCAAGATGCGTTTCCGGTGACAATCGTAAGGCCAAGTTCTACATACAGTAAATATAAGATGCCGGTGGCTCTTCATGGCAAGAAGGGTTCTTTCTCGGTGCTGAAACGCATGTTGGAAGGGAAATATGTGCTGGTTCCGGGTGACGGAACGTCCCTCTGGACGCAAACCTGGAATGAGGACTTTGCCGTCGCGTTTACCGGCCTTTTTGGCCAGAATGAAGCGATCGGGCAGGCCTACCACATTACGTCGGATGAGGCACTGACGTGGAACAGTATCTATGAAACGATTGCCCGGACGCTTGGGGTAGAGCCGAAGCTACGGCATGTATCGGCGGAGGATCTTATCAAGGTGGCGCCGGAGCAGGAGGGGCCGCTTCTAGGGGATAAGGTGAATTCAGTGGTTTTTGATAATGCGAAGATCAAGCGGCTGGTGCCTGGTTTTGTGGCGAAGACACCTTTTCATGTTGGGGCGGGGATTGTCTGGGAGACGATTAAGGATAGCCCGGAGTTGAAGGTGGAGGATCCTGAATTTGATCGTTTGTGCGAGTATTTCTTGTGAGATGTGGTTTTTATATTGTATGATATGAATCGGCGCAGGTGCTTCGAAATCAAGCTTGCGATCAAGGAGGGAATATGAAGGCATTTCTAAGTTTTTTGTTGTCCGCATCCATTGTATTTTCGCTTGGTGCATGTAGCGTGAATGAAGGGAATCCCTTGCCTGTTGATCCCGGATCTTCAGAAAGCAGCTCGAATGCAAGCGGAACAACAGATGATTCTCAAACGACTGGTGCTGAGCTTACCACGAGTGTTTCTTCTACCTCGGAAACACCGGAGACCAGTGAGTCGGAGACAAGTGATAATGATGCTGACGATTTGGCTGAGCTTGAAGCGATCGGTGAAGTAGAAGTGGTTGAAGGCTTGCTCACTGTATCTCTGACGATTCCTGCCAGTTTGGTCGGAGAGATCACACAAGCAGAGCTAGACGAGAGCATCCGTGAAAATCAATTCCAATCGGCTCAATTGAATGCGGATGGCTCCGTTACCTATCGAATCACAAAAGAGCAACATCAAAAAATTCTCGCTGAACTACGAGGGAGCATTGATCGGGCGATTGAAGAGCTAGTGAATGCTAAAGAAACGTATGCAATTGATTCAATCTTACCCAATGCCGATTACACGGTGTTCGATGTGCATTTGGAAACGGATGAAGTGGGTATGGCTGCAGCATTTGCGGTCATTCCTATGTATCTCTATGGTGGTATGTACGGTATTTGGAGTGGCAATCGAGTGGATAAGGTGCTTGTGAATTTTTATGATACGAACGGCAATTTGATCGATAGTGACGATTCTTCTGGTTTCGGAGAAAATTAGCAAAGGCTTGCTTGAAGGAGAGGAAGGAGCTTCCTCGTACCGCGTGCGATGTGGGCTTGAGAGTTGAAGGAATGTTATGGCAGAGATTCGTGTGGAGGTTGGAAAGCAGATTCGTTTCTTTCGAAAGAATCGGAAGATGACGCAAGAAGAACTTGCCTCGTCCATTCAGAAGAGCAAGGCGACTCTTTCGAAGTATGAACATGGTGAGATTTCCATTGATATTGACACCTTAGCTGCTATTGCGGAGACGCTTCAGATTCGTGTCGAACAGCTCTTATTCACGAAGGCGGAGGTAGTGGCCAGTCCAGATCGGGAGATTAACCCAGCTTTCTTCCAGGGCGTGAATCATTTCTATGTCTACTATTTCGATGGGCGTAATGGCCAGATGAGTAGCTCGATTCTTGATGTGTATGCACCGATTGGTGAGAACAAGTACAAAGTGGCCATGTACATGAATTATAAAGATCAAGAGCAGTATCAATTAGCAGAGAATGTGTATTGGGGCTATGTGGAGCACTTCGATGACATCTCCATTATTGAACTGACACACCAGAATACGCCAAGAGAAAAGGCCAGTATTCAGATTTTGGCTTCCTTCCAAGATGCAGACAGTAAGTGGGGGCTATGGAATGGCGTGTCTTCAAGACCGATCATGCCGGTGGCTGTGAAGATGTTGTTCTCGAAAAAAGCACTTGAGGAAAATGCAGACTTGGCGCAGAGTTTGAAGCTCACGAAGGAAGATCTGCGGCGCATTAAGTTTTATAATATGTTCTCGGTGATTTGAAATTTCATATAAAAATCCCGCAGCAATGTGGAGGGGTTCTACACTTGCTGCGGGATCCATCAAGGAGGGCCGAGCCTTGGACCAAGTGAGGGCAACCAAGGCACGGAGAAGGGTGGTTTTATTGATTTTTGTGTTTCTGGATTGCTTCCAACATGCGATTCATGCCGGTTTCAATGATTTGACGGGGCATGGCAAGGTTCAAGCGGATGTAGCCTTTGGCGTTGCCAACGAAGAGTTGGTCACCGCCTTCCAGGAGGACGCCGGCATTGTTGGCAAAGAAGCCAGGCAGGTCTTCGACGTCCGGTAAGCATTTGGCCATGTCTACCCAGGCTAGGTAGGTGGCTTCGGAAATGTTCATGACGGCGTCGGGCAGGTTCTGGGTCAAGAAGTCTTTGACATAGGCGAAGTTACCATCCAGGTAGTCTTGAAGCTCTTGAAGCCACGTAGCTCCCTCGTCATAGGCGGCTTTGGCCGCAGTGAACGACATCGCATTGACCATGCCGAACTGCTTGTCTCTGTCCTTGAAGGTGGCCAAAGTCTGCGGGTCGCGAATGATGATGTTGGAGAAGGAGAGTCCGGCGAGGTTGAAGGTCTTGGTCGGTGCCATGCAGGTGATGAGCTTCGGATAATCGGGCATGACTTTGCCCATCGGAATGTGCTGCTGGCCTTTGCGGGTCAGGTCGCAGTGGATCTCGTCAGAGATGATCCAGAGATTGTACTTCTCGACGATGGCGGCGACTTTTTCGAGCTCTTCTTGGGTCCAGACGCGGCCGGTTGGGTTATGAGGGTGGCACCAGAAGACGACTTTGCACTTTGGATCGGCACAATTTTCTTCGAAATTTTCATAGTCGATGGTGAATTCGCCGTTCTCGTCCTTCTTCAGGGGCGAGAGGAGGGCTTCCACGTTGGAGTATTCGGCAGCGTGGAGGAAGTATCCGTAGGCGGGGGTGTTGATAAGCACTTTTTCGTCCGCTGTGCAAAGATTTTCGACCAGCTGGTAGAGGGCGGGGATGATACCCGCTGTATAATAGAGCTGCTCTTGCGGGAAGTCCCAGTCGTAGCGATCGCGGCACCACTTCGTGACGGATTCGTAATATTCATCGTTGAACACACTGGTGTAGCCGAAGATTTGGCGTTCGATTCTCTTTTTCATGGCTTCGAGGATTTCCGGTGCGACACCGAATTCCATGTCGGCTACCCACATGCGGACGAATTCGTCGTCTTTATAAGGGAAGACTTTCTCAGGGCCGGCGTGGAAGATGTAGCCACGGAAGCCGTCGGTATTGAGCGCATTGGTGCCCGTTCTGTCGATGATTTGATCGAAGTTGTATTTTGTCATTTCTCTGATGTCCTCCTGTCAGGTCTTTGCTCTAATCATAGGCGTGTCAGAAAAATAGTCAAAAACAGAAAAGTTTCTTTAGAGGAAACTATTTAGGGAAATGATTCCCAAAGATAGAATTACTACGTGAAAACGGCAGCTGTTTGGTTTGCCTAAGATTTCTGAGGCATTTTTCACTGTTTTTTGTATTTTTACGCAAATTTACAAAAATGGTGTGGTGCATCGGAGCACGTATGGCAAGATGGCGAAGCTAGGACATGATCGAAAACATGTTAAACGACTTCATGTGTCTGATGTCCTCCTTGGAGATCTTGAGTTTCTCTAGTAGTTGCTCATCTTCTTGGATGAGTTCTTTGGTGAACATCATTTTGGTTGCGACCGGCATCAAGGGCCGTGAAGAGAGACCGGACCAAAGCCCGAATCGTTCCGTCGACTCCAAGAAGGAGGCGAGAATTTGGATTGAGGCTTTCTCCATCGGTGTATCTTGATTCGTTAGTCGGACCGTCGTAACGGCGGCATAGTGTTCGATCGTGCCCCAGTAGGTATTCTCGCAGATCTGATATTTAGTAAAGTCTTGATAGTTCATATAGACCATAATGTTATAGCTATTCACTTCGATCTGGGATAAGACGTCAAAGACGCAGCGCATGAGCTTGTTATTCCGCCCATCATATAAGTACGAATAGAACTGCGTTACTCCTCGGAAGAAAGCTGGAATGGTATCCGCACTGGAAATCTCCGTGCGGTCACTTCTTACGACCAGCAGTTGTTCGACGTGAATCCGAAAGGCCCTAGCCAAATCATAGAGTGTTTCTACATCCACCGAGATCTGGCCACTTTCATATTTCGAAATGGTAGACGGGCTCTTGCCAATGAGTTTTGACAGATCTGTGAGTGTCATCTTTCGCTTGCTGCGGAAATTCTTAATGCGCTGCCCCACTTCATTACTAATCTCTTCTGACATCTTGACTACGCCCTTTCGTTTAAATTTTCGTAAAAATCAAAAAATACATGATTCCTGTGAGGGAAATCACAGAGTCGGTAAATTGCATCTATTCTACAGCATTTTTTTGATTCAGAGGAAAAATACCACGAAAAAAATTTCATCACATGAAAGTTTGCTTTTTTGCGTATTCCCCCAAACTCTCTAAACTGATTAGTGAAAAAAGACAAGACATGCAAGAGCAAGGATTTCCGTACCTGTGAAGAATGGCTGAAGCAGACAAGAGAAAATAAATGAGCCGATTGAATTTTGCGTATTTTGTGGATCGATCGTGACATTTGGCTCGGTACATTGGTGCAGCAGAGTAGAGGAAATCAACAGAACGAAAAGCAGTTGCGAGAAAGGAGTGAAGAACATGAAGAAGATTGAAACAACAAACGCACCAGGAGCAATCGGGCCTTACTCACAAGGATTTATTGTGAATGGCATCGTTTACACGTCCGGTCAGATCCCGGCAGCCCCTGAAGACGGATCCGTTCCGGAGGGGATCCTGGCCCAAACGGAACAAAGTTGTAAAAATGTAGGCGCCATTCTGGAAGAAGCCGGAACCGGTTTTGACAAAGTATTCAAAACCACATGCTTCCTGGCAGATATGAGCGATTTTGCAGCGTTTAACGAAGTGTATGCCAAATATTTCACATCGAAACCGGCTAGGTCTTGTGTCGCAGTTAAGACTCTGCCAAAAGGCGTTCTCTGTGAAATCGAAGCTGTTGCGATTGTGTAATCGCAAAGAAGAACAAAAGCCTCGAGGGGTTTAAGACGAGAAGCTTGCATGCTTCGCAGTCAATAACAAAAGAACACATATCAACGTACTTACCAATATGACAAGGAGTCAAAAGAATGAGTGACACAGTTCAAAAAAAGAAAAAAGGCTTTAAGATGCCCCATCTTTTGGTCTTGATGCTCGGTCTGGTTCTACTGATGAGTTTGCTTACTTATGTAGTCCCTGCCGGCCAATTCGCCACTGACGCAAATGGTACCATCATCGGTGATCAATTCAATTTATTAGGGGAGCAAACCCCGGTCAATCCCTGGGAAGCCTTGCTCTTGATTCTTCCCGGCATCCGGAACTCCGGCCTCGTGATCGCTCTTCTGCTCACGATGGGTGGCAGCGTTGGCGTGATCCTGGGCACCGGTGCCATTGACGACATCGTCAACTGGGCCGTCTATAAATTACAAGATAAAGGCGTGAAAGTCTTACTTCCGATCGTCTTTTTCTTAATCGGGATCATTGGCGGTTTCGGTGGTGGTGACCACATGATCGCCATTGTTCCGGTCGGCCTCATGGTCGCCAAGAAACTGAAACTTGACCCCATTTGCGCCGTAGGCGTAACCTTCTTCGCAGCCTTTGTCGGTTTCGGTACCGGCCCAACCAACTTGATGATCCCGCAGCTCATGATGGATCTGCCGATCTATTCCGGTTTCGGAGCCAGAATTGCGGTCATGTTTATCTGCCTCGCAATCGGCGCGATCTACTTGACCCGCTATGCCGTGAAGATTACCAAGAACCCCGATGCTTCCCTGATGGGTAATACCGACTGGCTCGACAACTCGGAGAAAGAAGAACTCAAAGAAGTCAAGCTCAATCCCAGGTCTGTTGCAGTTACCCTCGTTTTCCTCCTTCAGTACGTTGTGATTGTTTATTTCTTCCTGGTCCAAGGCAAGACCCACGAGTACATGCTCGCCATCAACCTCCTGGCTTGCATCATCGCTGCGATCATCTACGGGCAAGATCAAGAGACCTTCGGTAATGCTTTTGCCAAAGGCGCCGGCGGCATGGGCTTCGTCTGCTACATCATTGGTTTGGCTAGCACCATGAGTCTCGTCATGACCAACGGAAACATTCTCCACACCATCGTTTACTATGCCACCTTGCCTCTGCGTTCAATCCCAGTTGCCTTTGCTGCCATCGGTATGGCCCTCGTGATCTCGGTGATCAACGTGTTCATTCCTTCAGCGAGTGGTAAAGCAGCCATCCTTTTCCCCATCATCGGGCCTATGGCGCAAGCCCTGGGTATGACCCCACAGCTCGCCGTTTCTGCCTTCCAATATGGTGATGGTTTCACCAATCTGATCTCTCCAGCGCTTGGTGCTACAGTAGGTTCCTTGAACGTGGCCGGTGTTTCCTTCGCCAAATGGGTGAAGTGGGTCATGCCGATTATCCTAGTCATGTTTGCCGTCTGTATGGTGGTCCTCTATGCACTGGGTGTCACAGGCTGGACCGGTCTGTAAACGTCGCTCGAAACCGATAGAATAGAACGAGCGAAAGAAAGGAGCTAACCATGCTTGATCGTGATCTGATTTTACAAAAAGTTGCCGAAGTGAATGACTATGTCAAAGAAACCCGAGGCTATTTACACACCATTCCTGAGGTTGCAGGAGAAGAATTCGAAACGACAAAGTTCCTCCAGAAGGAGGTGGCTGACCTAGGCTTGCCCATCGAAATGGTCTCAACCACGGGCTTCATCGCCACACTCGATACCGGTCGCCCGGGAAAAACCGTTGCCTTACGTGCGGATATTGATGGTCTTCCTCTTCAGGAAGATGAAGAAAACCTGACGCAGAAGAAAAAACATCTCTCGAAATTCGCCGGCGCTTGCCACGCTTGCGGCCATGATGGCCATGCGTCTATGCTCTTAGGTGCGATGAAAGTTCTTCTGGCCCTGAAGGACCAGTTCAATGGGACGATCCTCTTCTGCTTCGAAGAAGGAGAAGAGACCTGGACCGGAATCCATGGGATGCTGGCTGCTTTGGCCAAGAGAAACGTAGACATGGTCTACGGCACGCACGTCACTTCCTTCATGAAATCCGGAACGATCAGCATTGAACCCGGCCCACGTATGGCAGGCGCTGCCCAAATTGAGTTTGAAGTTGTGGGGAAAGGCGGACACGGCTCTCGCCCTGACCTCTCAATCAACCCGGTCTTTGCTGCGGCTCAGGTGCTGAATGGGATTGCCAGCGCATGGAACAACCAAATTGATGTGACGGAAACGGTCACGCTGGGGATTACACAGATCAATGGTGGCACCACCTATAACATCATTCCTGAGAAGGTGTACATCGGCGGGAGCCTGCGCTTCTTCAATGTGGCAGAGGGGAAGAAGGCCTTCGATGTGGTCAACAAGGTGGCTTCCTTGACAGCCCAGGCACATAATTGCCACGTAAACTTCCTTGGCAACAACAAGATTGCTGCCAACCCGGTCATGAATGATGAGAAACTGGCGAACGATCTTGCCGCGAATCTCGCCTTGATGATGCCTGCGGATTCCCTGGTGACTGGGATCAAGTGGTTTGCTTCGGAATCCTTCAGTTTGTACACCGATAAATATCCTTCTGTCTTGGGCTTCGTTGGGATTGCTAATGAAGAATTGGGCAGCGGTGCGGAACATCACAATGGCAAGTTCGATCTTGATGAAGAGGCCTTGCAAGTGGGTGTGACCGGAGCGGTTACCTTTGCGGTATCGAATTTAATGGCTTGATTGTTCCTTCGTTTCGAAGCGCTCGAGCTGAGCTGATTAGGATTTCGTAGGCTTCAGCTCCATGCAATCGATGTGCCCAAAAACTCGAACCCTCGAAACGTCTATGTAGTGAATACCTCGGTAGTGTAGAAGCTGCTGAGGTATTTTTATGTATACTCCTGTTGGATTCCCTGCTTAATCCTCGATGGCGCGGAACTTCGTCCATTTCTCGCTGCGATAGCGAATCACGAAGAAGATCGAACGTACGAACCAGTCTGCTCCCATGGCAACCCAGACACCTAAGATTCCCATATTGAAGATAATGCCGAAGAGTGCCGCACAGCCTAAACGGAAAACGACCATGGATCCGATCCCCACATACATCGTGAATTGTACGTCCCCGGCTGCACGCAAACTGTTGGAAAGATTAAAGGAGGTGGGGTGCAGTAAAAAGGCCAGAATGTTATGGATGATAATGAGGAGGGCACTCAGCTCGTAGACGGCTTGGCTCACATCATAGAAACCCAGGATTACCGGGATGAGAAAGATGACGAGTAAGCCTAAGATGCCTGTAGCGATATAGGAGACTTTCATAAGCTTGACGGTGTATTTCTTGGCTTGGTCATATTCATTTGCTCCGACGCAGTGACCGACAACGGTCACCATGGCGATGTTCACTGCGTTGACGACCACGATGGCCACCATATTCACGCTGTTGGCAACGCCATTGGCTGCGATTTGGGTTGTGCCGAAGCGCGCAACAATTCCTGTAACCAGCACGCGTCCGAGCGAAAATAAGCCATTCTCGATTCCGTTCGGGACAGCAATCCGCAAGATCCTCGCTACGTGATCTTGCTTCCAAGTGAAGATATCTTTGAGGCGGAAGTACACACCATTTTGTTTTCCGAAGGCGAGCGCACACAAGACGACGCCGGCCACAATTCGGGAAAGCAAGGTAGGAACAGCCACACCGGCTACGCCGGCTTCAAGTACAAAGATTCCGATGGCGTTTCCCACGATGTTGATGACATTCATTAAAAGAGAAACGTACATGGTTACATTGGTTTTACCCAAGGAACGGAAGAGCGCCGAGGCTGCGTTGTAGATGCCGAGGAACGGAAAGGAGAAAGAGACGATCATGAGGTAGGTGCTTGCCGCTTCCATGACATCAGGCGCGATCGCACCGAAGAAAAGACGGATGATCCCTCGATTGAAAACTAAGCAGATTACCATGATGACCAGCGATACTAGAAAATTGATGTTGAGTAATTGGCTGGAAGAGGTTCCGGCTTTTTCTTTATCGCGGTTACCCATGTATTGGGAAATGATGACTGCACCACCGGTTGCCAAGGCGGTCAGGACGGTAATGATCATATTGGCAAACATGTCGATGAGTGCGACGCCAGAGATTGCGGCTTCTCCTGCATAGGAGACCATCATGACGTCTGCAATTCCGACGAGCATGACAAGAATCTGCTCGATCACTAAGGGAACCAGTAACTTTCTTAAGGCTTGATTACTAAACAAGGTTTCTTCCTCACTTTTGAACATTCAGATAGACTATACAGCTAGAACTTGACTTTAAGTCAAGAGCTGAGAGGGGGTGTAGGGTAAGGAATTGACGAAATCGATTGGGTTGTGGCTTGTTGGAAGTAGGCGTATCTGAGATTTTGACGCGTTTCTAACATCAAACGCCCAGGCAAACAAAGTTTCGCATTTTGCATAACATGTGTGATGGACAAAAAACGTCTCGATCCGAGTTTAACATAGTATTTATCGCCTGGTTTTTGTAAAATCAAGCCAAAAACGTCCCCGTAGGGTATAGTGGCGTCAATTTTGCCATCATTTCCCCAGCAAAACTCGTCGTGAGCTTGGATCGAGACGAGTTTTGTCCACATGAACTAGCTATCTATCTGTTTTGCCCACTATGGTGCCGAATAATCGCTCGAAATATCGTCGTTTTCAGCTTTGCTCATTTCTATAACAACTTATGCTGGTCGAGATCTGTCGATATCCATACACAACATAGTATCTCTTGACTGCTATTCCTGAAAACACCCCAAAAACAAGTCAAACAGACTCATTGGGGAGCCGTTTCCTCGAAAATCAAGCATTAGGTAATATGGTAAGTATGGACAGCGACGGATCCTGACCACCTTGCCATGTTATCTTTTCAGTTTCCGCACATAGCCGCCCACCGCTTGTTACCCCGCTGATTTAGGTCTTATCATAAACTGAAGAACACGCTTTTGAAGGGAGAAAATGAAGTGGAATGAACAAGAAAAAGAAACGTGCTGCGATCTTAGGCCTAATCCTTGTCATTTTACTAGGATTATTTACCTGGACATTATGGGAAAACAAAACGTTGGAAATCAATACATACACGATCACGAGTAAGAAACTGCCGGAAGAATTTGAAGGTTTTCGCATCGCGCAAGTATCTGATCTTCACAATGCGCAGTTTGGCGAACTGAACAAGAGCCTGCTGGCGATCTTGGGTGAGAGTACTCCGGACATTATCGCTTTGACCGGCGACATTTTCGATTCAAGGGGATCAGACAACGAGAAGGTGATGCAGTTCATGGAAGATGCGTTACAAATTACACCTTGCTATTTCGTGACGGGAAATCACGAAGCCTACCTTGATTCAGCCATTTACCGTTCGTATGAAGAGCGGATGGAGGCCATGGGGATCCGGATCCTGCACGGCGAAGAAGTGAAGTTGGCGCGTGGAAGTGCGACGATTTCGTTACTTGGTATCGATGACCCCACTTTTGCGAGTAAGTATGGTGGGATTGGGGAAACGATGACGCCTTCGGAGATTTCCGCCCTATTGACTGATGGTGACTTCACTATTGCGCTTTCGCATCGGCCAGAGTATTTCCCGCAGTATGTTGAGGCGAATCTGGATTTGGTTTTGAGTGGGCATACGCATGGTGGGCAGATTCGCTTGCCATTTATTGGCGCCTTGTATGCGCCGAATCAGGGGTTTTTCCCCCAATATGATGCGGGTCTTTTTGCAGAAAAGGATACGACCATGATCGTGAGTCGCGGGATTGGGAACAGTGTTTTACGGCTTCGCTTCAACAATCAACCGGAGGTAGTTCTGGCGACCCTACATAAGAACTAGCGTCCGCGCAGGAGGGGGTGGCGGCTTTGGCCAGAAACAGTAAGCTAGAACAAGAAACTGTAGAAAGCAACATAAATTTGTTCTAGAGACTTGTCTGCCCGTGTGAAATCAAGCATAATTAGAACAAGAAACTGTAGAAAACTACAAAAATTTGTTCTAGAGAGGGATCGTATGCAGATTAATCGAGATATCTACCTTCAGAAGTTGATCGAGAAGCAGAAGAATGGGCTCGTGAAAGTGATCACTGGCATTCGCAGATGTGGAAAGTCGTACTTGCTGTTTACTTTGTTCTACAATCATCTGCTTGCGAGCGGCGTCCCTGAGGATCATATTATTCGTGTCGCCCTGGATGATGATCAGTTTGAAGACCTTCTTGATCGAAAAGAGCTGAGTGCTTATCTTCGCTCGAAGGTAAATGAGCAAGAAGAGTTCTACATTTTGTTGGATGAAATTCAGTTTGTTGAGCATTTTGAAAAGGTGCTGAACGGCTTAGCTCGCTACCCGAATGTAGACATCTATGTGACCGGGAGCAATTCAAAGTTTTTATCGACTGATATCCTTACGGAATTTCGAGGTCGAGGTGATGAGATCCGTGTGTATCCTCTGCGTTTTGCGGAATATGCTTCGGTGTATGAAGGAAGCCGTGAAAAGGCATGGCAGGACTACTTTACGTATGGTGGTTTGCCGCTGATCTTATCCCAACGATCCGATGAGGCAAAAGCGAAATATCTTAAGGATGTGCTAGATAAAACCTATTTGTCTGATGTGGTGGATAGACATCACTTGCGAGGGGAGTCTGAGCTCGATACCCTTCTGGATGTTTTGGCTTCGTCTACCGGTTCACTCACGAATCCGCTAAAAATTGCGAATACGTTCGCCAGTCAAGGCTATAAGACGGTTTCGAATAAAACGATCAGTCAGTACATTGAGTACTTGCTCGATGCATTCATCATTACGAGAGTCAGCCGCTACGACGTAAAGGGCAGAAAGTACATTGGTTCACCTTTTAAGTACTATTTCACAGATGTGGGTCTACGAAATGCGAAATTGAATTTTCGTCAGCAAGAAGAAAATCACATCATGGAGAATATTATCTATAATGAGCTCCTCCTGCGCGGATATAATGTGGATATAGGGCTTGTCGATGTGATGGCGAAGAACGGAGACGGGAAGTCGAAACGCAGTCGCTATGAAGTGGATTTTATCTGTAATCAGGGGAGCAAACGCTTGTATGTTCAATCTGCGTTTGCGATCACTTCGGAAGAGAAAATGGCGCAAGAGGAATACTCTTTGCTTCAGATTGATGATACTTTCAAGAAGGTCGTGATTCGGAAAGATGTGCCGAAACCATGGTACAACGAATCCGGCATTCTACACCTGGGCTTGATGGATTTCCTTTTGGATCCGGATGCCTTGCAGTATTGATCTTGGTTCTTACCTGCTTGGGTGATGGGGGAACGGAAAGGAGAGATCCGGGAGACGAAATGGACTATTTTGCAGAACTGATCAGTCAGTTAGCCAGGTTTTGGAATGTGAATGTACATGTGGTGGATCCTCTATCCTCAGCGATTCCTGCCTTTGATTTCGGATTGCGAGAGTATTTGCTCAAGGAGGCGCAAGAGGCTTTGCGAGCGCTTCTCTTCTTGGGCGAGACGAAAGGTGATACGGAAGAGGAGGCAGAACCGGAGACGATTCGGGTGATTACAGATTGCTTCCGTATGAATTATATATTGATTCACATACCTTCAGCGATTGAAACGGACTCGGTCGCCAATCTGGCGGAAGTGCTGGGAAAAGAAGCGGGAGTGAAACCGCAGATCGAGAAGGCCCGCGGGGTTTTCCTGATCGGCCCTTACCGTGAGTCGGAAATGAGTATGCAAGAATTGCATAAACTACAGCGGAATTTGGGTCTTCCAAGAGAGACATCCACGGCGGTGGCGAGTCTTTATCAGCAGTGTCCGGTGATCTTCGATGCCGATCCTTGGCATGAGTTTATTAAGTGGACGCATCATCAGCTATATCCCGGAGAGAAAATCTCATTTTCGAAAGTGCCGATTGTCTGGCAGAACAGTATGGCTGGCGAGGCACAATTTGCTACGGCGAAGCAGGTGAAAGGTTCTGAGGAAGAGGATAAAGACCAGGTCTTCATCCGGGGACAAGAGATTAAGACCGCCATTCGAAATGGCGATTTTGAGCAAGCCCTTCAGATCGATCAACTAAGTGACAAGTACCCTTTGCCAGCGTCGTTTACGAGGCGTCAGCGCTTGGAGAGTGCGTGGGAGACCTACATGCATGTCCTGCGGGACGTTGGGGTGAGCCGCGTGATTCGTAAAAATCTCTATCAGATTTTCCTTGCCGCCGTGGAACAAATCAAGACCGCTGAACAAGAAAGTGCTTTTAGAAAGCAAATGCTTCAGGTCTGTTGTGAAGCCTCTAGAGATTTTTCGATCAGTAAAGCCAGCCCAGTCATTCGGACGATCGTGGAGGAAATCGAGAACAAAATCACAGAGGATCTATCCCTAGAGAAAATGGCTGCTAAGCACAGGATCAACAGCAGTTATCTCTCCACGCAATTCAAAAAGGAGATCGGCGTCTCTTTCCTTGAGTATGTGCAAGAGGAACGAATGAACTTTGCTGCCCACTTGTTCTTGGCAGGGGAGCAGTCGGTTGAATGGGTTGCCATGCAGTGTGGCTTCACGGATGTGGCCTATTTCCGCAAGCTTTTCAAGAAATGGATCGGGATGACGCCTACCGAATGCAAAAATATCCTCCAGGCCAAAGGCGGCGTGATGTCTCTAGCCGAATATGAAACGCTTCCGATCCCACTCAAGTTTGTGGTGAACTAGACAAGTACGATCGTTCGAGAACGCAAAATATCGCTATAAAAAGACAGATTTTAGGAAAACACCAAAAATTTGTCTCTCATGACTTTTACATCCGATCCCTTATGATCAGGGCAATGTTTAGCAAGGCTATGCTCAATTAAAAAAAGTGAGGTCGGATGAAGTGAGTGAGAGAGTGACGCTACGTACAGATGGTCTAAAGGTATTGCGAACCGTAGATCCGTTATTGATGTCCTACAACATCGAAATGGCGGAAGTGACCGGTGGCACGTTCTGGAAGGAATACACCCCAGAGCAAATATCCGGTGAGGAAGAGTTTACCGTTCAAAGAGGATCCAGCGATGACATGATGAAGGAGACAACCCAGGTATACCCTCCCGTAGACCTGACAAAGTCGCGAGTTCGGGCTTTGGCCAAATCCTTCGGACCCGCCTGGGTGAGAATCTCCGGCACCTGGTCGGTGAGGACCTACTACGATTTCGAGGGCACAACGAACGGCGTCTCGCCGGAAGGCTACAACAACGTCCTGACCAAGGAGCAGTGGCTGGGTGTGCTGGACTTCGTCAAGGAAGTCGGCGGCCGCTTGCTGATCGGCGTAGCCAACTGTGAAGGCCTTCATAAGGCGAACGAGCCCTGGCACCCGGAACAAGCCGAAAAGATCTTTTCACTGAGCAAAGAATACGGCGTTCCAATCGAAGCGGCGGAGTTCATGAACGAGCCCAATACTTTGGAAGAAGGCGGTGCTCCAGAAGGGTACACACCGGAAGACTTCGTTAGAGATCAAGATATCTTTACTAGATGGATCCGCGAAAATTACCCGGAAGTCCTCGTTGTCGGGCCCTCTACGCTTACCTCGGAAGACTCCTTCGGCTCTATGAGAAGCCGTGATTTGACCGGTGTTGCCGGTGAAAAAGATTGTTCCACTAACCAGCTCATGGACGGAAGTGTCGAGCCCTTGGACGTCTTCAGTTATCACTACTATAACGGCATTTCTGAGCGTTACGCTACGATCGTACCGAATGCCCATTGGTCTCCAGACCAAGCACACAGCGAAGCCTATTTGGATGTCGCCCCGAGTGCAGCGATTGCTTTTGCAGGCTACAGAGACAAGTATTGTCCCGGTAAGCCCATGTGGGTGACCGAGAGCGGGGACGCAGGCGGCGGTGGGAATACCTGGGCCAGCACCTATCTGGATGTTTTCCGCACTTTGAACGAGTTGGGCAGTTTCGCCACAATCACCGACGGAGTTATCTTCCACAACACCCTTTGTGCCAGTGACTATGGTTTCCTTCGCCACAGCACTTTTGAACCGCGCCCGAATTATTTCGCCGTGCTCCTCTGGAATCGTCTGATGGGGACCACCGTGTACGACAGTGGCGAGGCGACTCGTGAAGGGGCGCATGTCTACGCGCACAGCCGCAAGGATGGCGAGGCGGGCGTCTCCTATCTCGTGATCAACAATAGTGCCAGCGAGACTGTGATTGATTTGCCCAAAGCCGCCTCCCTCTACGTTCTCGAGGGCCAGCATGGTGCGCTCCGCGCCTCCGTTATGACGCTGAACGGCAAGCCGCTCACCTTAGGTGAGAACGATGAACTACCGGAACTTGAAGGAGCCAATGTTGCTTCTGGAGAAGTGAGGCTTCCTGCCGGAAGCTGCAGCTTCATCGTCTTATAAGAAGATAGATTGATTAGGAGATAAATCATGACTACTTACGAAAAGTTCAGTAACAAAGTCTTCGGCCGTGTGATTGATCCAAAAGCCCTCTTCCGTGTTGGCCTCTTCAGTTTCAATAACAGCGCATGTAATACCTATCACTACCTGATGTTCTTCGTCAGCTATTACGCAACCGGCGTTGCCGGTTTGGGTGTTGCCGTTGTCGGTTTCATCAGTACCTTCTCCCGCCTTTGGGACGGCATTATTGACCCCATGATCGGCCTTATCATCGATAAGACGAACGGCAGATTCGGGAAGTTCCGTGTCTGTATGGTCTTGGGCCAAGTCATTATGGCGTCGTCTTTGCTCGTCATGTTTCATACCGTGCACCGGGTGCCAGAAGGCTTCCGCCTGATCTATTACATTGTCCTTTACCTCATCTACGTGATTGGGTACAGCTTCCAGACGACGGTTACCAAGAGTGGACTTACGGTGGTTGCGAGTGAATCCGGTGAACGTACTAGCTATACCTTCTTCGATACCATCATCACTTCGATTCACTTGGCCATCATGGCGATTGTTTCTTCCGGCAGCCTCTTCGAGAGGTATGGCGGCTTCACAGAAGGCTACTTCTCCCGTTTCCTTCTGATCAGCATCGGTGTTTCGGCATTCCTGACCATTCTGGCTATGATCGGGATCTGGACTCGTGACCGTTCCGAGTTCTTCGGCGGGGATGAGGAGAGCACAGAAAAGTTATCCCTAAAGACGGTTGGTCAAACGTTTAAAGGCAACCATAATTTCCGCATGTTGGTCTTGTCTACGGCTACTGATAAGATTGCTGCGACTGTGAAGTCCAGCTCGATTCTCATGGTTGTTCTCTTCGGGATTATGCTTGGCAATTATAGCCTCTACGGAACCGCTTCGGGTGTTGTGACCATCCCGGCGATCATTGTGTCTTTCATTGGTACGGGCTATGCCATTCGCAAAGGCTTGCGTAAAGCGATGTGGATGTCAACGGCCTACAATGTCGGGATTGCTACTGCAATGATTGCTGTGATCTTCTATGTGTTTAGAAGTGGTGATGCAAGTCCTGTGATGTCGACAGTCATCATCATTTTATATGCTTTGCTCTATTGTATGGAAACCTTCAATGGTAGTCTGATCTATCCGATGCTGTCTGACGTCACCGATTACGAAATGGTTCGTTCCGGCAACTATGTGCCTGGTATCATTTCCAGTCTCTTCAGTTTCGTTGACCAGGTGGTCTCTTCGCTGAGCACAACGATTATTTCCCTAGGCTTGGTCGTAATCGGCTTCACAGATGTACAGCCAACACCGGACGACACAATGACGACCGCTCTCTTTGCCTTCTTCTTCGTAATGTATTACGTCTTCCCCTTGACTGGTTGGCTTATCAACTTCTGGGCACTGAAGCGATATGACCTCACGAATGAAAAAATGGATGAGATTCATGCGGAAATGCGCCTCCGTGGTATTGGTTCTGATCCTGCGGGTCGTGATGACGATGGCGAAGCCGTTCCTGTCGGTGTCGAGAGCGCAATTATGGACTAAGGTGACTTGTCGCCGCTTCTCGCGAGCGTATAACGCGTAAACGCTAGTGAGACATATTCCCCCAAAAACCAACGATTTTCTGATCGCTTGACGGTCGGAGATTGTTGGTTTTTTCTTGCCCATTGTGGCTAGGGGCGGCTTTGGCCAAGAAGAGATACGGCAGAAAGTAAAGCGCATGTTCGGAATCATCCGGGCAAGCGTTTTATACTGGAAGGAGGAACTAAGCCATTGGATTCGGGGAGGAAACTATGAAATATGATCTGATTATTATCGGTTTTGGCAAAGGCGGGAAAACCTTGGCGGCATCGATTGCAAATGAGCAGACAAAGGTCGCTCTAATCGAGAAGTCACCCAAAATGTACGGTGGCACCTGCATTAATGTGGCTTGCATCCCTTCGAAGTCACTGGTCAAGAATGCGAAGCAGGCCGAAATTCTGGGCTTCGAGACCTTTGCGGAGAAAGCTGCTTTCTACCAGCGAGCGATTGAGGAGAAGGATCAGGTCACCTCGATGCTTCGCCAGAAGAATTTTGCCAAGCTCGACAACAATCCAAACGTTACCGTGTATACCGGAACTGCATCGTTCCTTTCGCAGAAGTCCATTTTTGTAGAAATGCGCGGGGAGACCTTGGAGCTGGAAGCGGAGAAAATCATCATCAATACCGGCTCTCGGCCGATCATTCCGAACATTCCTGGCGTTCAGACTAACCCTCGGGTTTACACAAGCGAAAGCCTCATGGAGGAGACGGTTTTGCCTCGCCGTCTTGTCATTCTAGGAGGTGGCTACATCGGCTTGGAGTTTGCTTCGATTTATCGAAGTTTCGGTTCAGAAGTCACTGTTATTGACCACGGCGAGCAGCTTCTCCCGCGCGAGGACGAAGACATCGCCCGGGAAATCCAGACCGTTCTGGAAGAAAAGGGGATTCGCTTCCTAACCCAGGCTACTGCGACGGCTATTGAAACAAAAGACGAGGAAGCAGTGCTTCATTATGAGATGGCTGGCAGAGGCGGAGGTGCTGGTGCGGGTGGGCCTCAGGCTTTGGCCACGGATGCCATTTTACTTGCCACGGGTAGGAAGCCCAACACCTCAGACCTCAAGCTCGAAGCAGCCGGTGTTGCATTGACAGAGCGCGGCGCAATCCAAGTCGATGACCAGCTGCGCACGAATATTCCCACGATTTGGGCTTTGGGTGACGTGATTGGTCGCGAGCAGTTCACCTACATTTCGCTCGACGATTCCCGCATTGTCGCCCCTCAACTCAAGGGCGAGCCCTCAACTTACGACTTGGCCGCCCGAAACAACGTCCCTTACAGCCTCTTCATCGATCCGCCTTATGCGCGTGTCGGTCTCAATGAGACTTCGGCCAAAGCCCAAGGCCTCCACTTCACTACCGTGACACTTCCTGTTCCGGCTATTCCCAAGGCGCAAGTTTTGCGAGAGACGGATGGCGTTTTGAAAGCTCTTGTAGATAAAGATACCGGCGTAATTCTCGGCGCGATGCTTTTCTGTGCGGAGGCTCACGAACTGATCAATATCGTGAAGCTCGCCATGGATGCGAATTTGCCTTACACCTTCTTACGTGACCAGATTTTTACCCACCCCACCATGGCCGAATCGCTCAACGATTTGTTTGGCTTGGTGTGAGTTTGGGCTTGGGCTTGGGCTTGGGTTTGGGTTTGGTGGTGCTGCGGGTATTGAAGCACTAGCGTGGGAGGCAGGAGCGGTTCGGCGGCTTTGGCCTAGAGATGTAAAAAGTGCGGGATTGTGGTAAAACGGCGTTTTAGAAAAGTGCGGATTTGTGAGGTGAGAGTTTTATGGGAAACCAAGATCAATTCAATAGAACTGCTCTAGTGGCACCATCTCTAGAGTATGAATCTGAAATACAGGCTTTCCGGCAGGAATTTGTCGAAGGAGGAGGGAGTATGGATGGGTGTCTATCGCTCAGGAGAATGGAGAATATTTCTGATTGGATCAAGCAGGTGGAAGACTTTTCGTCAGCCGAGACCTGTCCTGAAGGATTTGTACCCCAGTCCCAATTTATCTATGTGCGTGAACGGGATAGAAAAGTTGTGGGGGTTATTCAAGTTCGACATTACCTCAACGAACACTTAGAGAAGTATGGTGGACATATAGGTTATTCTGTATGTCATTCTGAACGTCGAAAAGGTTACGCTACTCAGATGCTACATAATATTCAGCCATTGTGCCGAGAGTTAGGCATGACACATATTCTTGTTACTTGTTTGAGGGATAATGAAGGGAGTCGACGAACCATCTTGAAGAATGGTGGTGTGTACGAATCAACTATTTATGATTCAGAAGAGGATGTCTATCTTGAGAGGTATTGGATTGACCTGAGCGAACCGCGACTTCTCACATAATAGTTAGGATCACGATATTCTTTTTGAATCTCTAGCGCCCTTACCCTATGTGGAACCTGCAGATATCAAGTGGAACGTACGAAAATTGTGAAATTCTACCTTTGCCCAGCAGTTTTATTTTTTGAGAAGTACTACTACCGGCAAAAACATTGAGAATTACGATCGCTCTTAAGGAAACTTTTCTTCAGTGGGTACTTCCTACAAGGAAAGAACTTGGGTTTGGGACAGAAAAAAACACGTATCTGGCACTTATCCGGGTGCTATCCACAGCGGTATGGCCGCCCTGTGAAAGAAGATAAGGTACGCATAGTAATCCTTGCGTCGATTTGAGTTAGAGTCGGGAGAAACTCTTGTATTCGGTGCAAGCTCTGATTGAAATCCCTCGGTTCTGCGCGGTCATTAGACAGCAAGGTGGGGAAAAGAAACTACATAATAAGTTAAATGGACAAAAATCGTCTCGATCCAAGCTGGTGACAATTTTTGTCGTGGGATAAGTGACGTGATCGCTCATAATCGCACCGATCGGGGTGTTTTGGGGCCATTATCGAGAGAATTTATTGAAGGATAATATGTTGAACTAGGATCGAGACGAGTTTTGTCCAAGTGCCTTATTATCTAAATGAAAACTGGAAATCACTCTGCCCATTCTCCTTATAGTTAAAGCGTAACATTCCTAATAACAATAATAAAGCATTCAATATAAGTATTTGCTATTTACCGCACCGGGCTTTACACTTCCCAGCAGAAAAGAACAGCAAACAAAGCACAGTGCAACCAACAACCGCCCAATCAACTAACAAACAACAAACACACTAAGCATCACCCCGCACACAAGGAGCAACACGCCAATGACAACCCAAGAATTCATCAATCATACAAGTAGTGGGCAAACCGTCATCGGAGGATCTGAAGCGCATCAAGCCATGCATCGCCTTAGCCAAGAAGCCCAGAAAATCACGACAGTGCTCAACAACCGCTACCACACCGAGGCGGAAATTCGAGAGCTCATGGCAGCGCTCACCGGTAAGCCCATTGACGAAAGCTTCAGCATGTTTCTCCCTTTCTATACAGACTGTGGCAAAAATCTGACCATAGGCAAGCATGTGTTCATCAACGCAGGTTGCAAGTTCCAGGATCAAGGAGGCATCACAATTGGTGACAGAGCCCTGATCGGTCACAATGTCGTCCTTGCAACATTAAACCATGATACAGATCCGGAGAAGCGAGCTGACATGCATCCCGCCCCCATCACCATCGGTCATGACGTCTGGATCGGCGCAAATGCCACCGTACTTCCCGGCGTGACCATCGGTGAAGGCGCAATCATCGCAGCCGGTGCGGTCGTCACCAGGGACGTGCCCGCCTACACCATCGTTGGTGGTATCCCGGCCAAAATCATCCGCGCAATCCCGCGTAAAGGGCAGGTGCATGTATGAAGTCCTTTGGCCAAAGCCCCCTAATCCTCGTACTTCTCCTTACCTTAGTGGCCTGTTCCTCCATGCCAACTTCGGCGGAAGGTAAAACAGAATCCATGCCAAACACCATGCCGGAACTTCAAATCCAAGTAGGTAACCTCACCTTCACGGCTGAGCTTTATGACAACCTAAGTACGAGAGCTTGGCTCGAAACCTTACCGCAGACCCTGACCATGGCAGACCTTCACAGAAACGAAAAATTCTATGATCTTCCACAAGCCCTGCCCTCAAACAGCGAGCGAGTCGGGCGGATCCAAAGTGGGGACCTCATGCTCTATGGATCTCGGACATTAGTCCTCTTTTATGAAAGCTTCGGAACTCAATATAGCTACACGAGACTGGGGCGAATCACTGACACAAATGCTCTAGCTAGCGCCCTGGGATCCGGTTCTGTGACCGTCACATTCAGCATCAGTAATCCGTAACAACACAAAGGAGAAAAAACATGTTAGGAAATTTCACGTACGCAAACCCCACGAGACTCTACTTTGGCCAAGACGCCCTGAACTACCTGAACGAAGAACTGCCGAAATACGGCAAGAACGTCCTCTTAGTTTATGGCGGAGGCTCGATCAAGAAAAACGGCATCTACGAAGATGTCCTAGCCATTCTCAAGGCCAATGGCAAAGACGTGTTTGAGGATGGGGGCGTCATGCCGAACCCGACCGTCGAGAAACTTTATGAAGGCATCGAGCGAGCCAAAGCCGGCCAAGTCAACCTCATCCTCGCCATCGGCGGAGGCTCCGTCATCGACTATGCGAAAGCTGTTTCAGTCTCAACCCACTGCGAAGAGGATCCTTGGGACAAGTATTGGCTGCGCATGGAAGATGTAGATAACGAGATCATCCCGGTTGGCGCAATCCTCACCATGGTCGGCACCGGCTCCGAAATGAATGGCGGAACCGTCATTACGAACCACGAAAGCAAACTCAAAATTGGCCACGTCTTCGGCGACAATGTCTTCCCGAAATTCTCCATCCTGAATCCAACCTACACCTTCTCGGTGCCGCACTACCAGATGGTCGCCGGCTTCTACGACATCATGTCGCATCTTTTGGAGCAATATTTCTCCGGAGAGGACGACAACACAACCGATTACCTCATCGAGGGAATGCTGAAATCTCTGATTCACAGCAGTCGGATCGCCCTCAAGGACCCAGAGGATTACGAGGCCAGAAGCAACATCATGTGGACCGCCACGTGGGCACTCAACACCTTGGTCGCCAAAGGCAAAAGCACCGACTGGATGGTCCACATGATCGGCCAATCCGTAGGTGCCTACACCGATGCCACCCACGCCATGACCTTATCCGCAGTTTCAATGGCTTACTATCGCTACATCCTCCCTTACGGCCTTGCCAAGTTCAAACGCTACGCCATTAACGTCTGGGACGTCAATCCGGAAGGGAAGACTGACGAAGCCATTGCAAAAGAAGGCTTGGATCGCATGGAAACCTACATGAATGAGCTTGGTCTCGTCATGAACATTAGCGAACTAGGTGTAAAAAGTGATATGCTTGAAGGGATTGCAGATGGGGCGTTCATTTCCGATGGCGGCTACAAAGTCCTGACTCACGACGAAATCGTCCAAATTCTCAAGGACAGCCTGTAAGGCTAGGCTCGCAAGAAAGTACAAGCACGAGGAGAAACAAACATGAAATTTGTGTGGAGCACCCTTTACGTCCGGGACCTGACAGCGTCCGTTCATTTCTACGAGGCCTTCGTCGGCCTCCCGCTCATGAAGCAGTTCCAGGCCGGTCCCGACACCGTGATCGCCTTCTTGGGCGACGGTGAAACCCAGATCGAGCTCATCCAAGAAACCGGTCGCACCCCCAGTTCCACCGGCTCCGACATCTCCTGGGGCTTCGCAGTAGACTCCCTAGACGAAGTCTATGCCAAGGCCAAAGCCGCCGGCCTCCCCATTGACAGCGAGCCAGAACAGCCGACACCCAATACGAAGTTCTTCTTCGTTCGCGACCCGGACGGCCTACGCATCCAATTTGTGGAGCAACTATAATATTTGGAGGACCCTATGAGTCAGGTTGTTGAATTCCTACGTGAAGCCAAAGTGTTCTATTTAGCCACCGTTGATGGCAACGAAGCTCGTCTTCGCCCGATCAACTCCGTCATCGACTACAACGGCAAAGTCTACTTTGAAACAAGCAAGAAGAAGCAAATGTACCACCAGATGCTGGCCAACCCGCACGTTTCGATCGTGGGTATGGCCAACGGCCGCTGGATTCGCATCACTGGCAAGGCCGTTTTCGATGAGTCCCCCGAAATGAAGCAAGAAATGTTCGACCAGCTACCGGCTCTCAAGCCCGTCTACACTTTCGAAGAACTTGTCACCTATTTCCTCGAGGACATGAAGGCCACCATCAATAAGTCCGGCGAAGCCCCTATCGAGCTCCTCTAGGCGTCTTTGGCCAAAGCCGCCTGCTCCCCGTTAACCCTCGTTCTGCACGCCTATGTTCAAAAAAGCCTGTTTTTTGAACATAGGGTCTGCTGAACGGTTGACAAAGCCCGGAATTCCGGCATAAACCTCGACTT
>CAZCLL010000017.1:24937-26165 GCA_964499555.1 uncultured Fastidiosipila sp. | reverse complement strand
CCTCTGGTTCTCGTGAAATAAAGACAGCAAGATATGCAAAACGGATAGATAACTAGTTAATGTGGTCAGGATACGCAGCAATCCAAAAAATATAAGGAGAAATGGTCAGCATGGGGTTTGTTACGAGTAAAATATGTCGCTAAATAGCCTTTTAATGGGCGTTCCAAGCGAAATTCGACAACAGGTAATATGTTGATCTTGGATTCCTGCAGATCCTGACCAGTGTATCTTATTACCTAAATGTGTGGCTTCTCAAAATTGCCACAAGACCAACGATCCGTTTCGAAAAAAGAAGGATTTGGTGTATTACCAGAAGAAGCGACAGCCGATGTCAGAGAATCCTCAGAAAATCTTCAGGAAATCCGGGAAATCCTTTGCCTGATGAACTTGTAATTAGGGGGCGACGTGGGTACAATGAAAGGCAAGTGGGGGAAAGTGGAGTGACAGACCCTCATTGTGGTGAATTGTGGTGAGTGAGAGGATCGAGACGTGGCTAGGTACACACATGCAACAGATCAGAAAGGCAGGATGATCTTGCCGGCTAAGCTTCGAGAGAATCTTGGCTCTGCTGTTTATGTGACCAGCAGTTTGGATTATGGCTACCTTGCGATCTACACGAATCAGCAATTTTCCGAGATTCGAGAGCAATTAAACCAGTTGCCGGGTACCGATCCGGTGGCGAGAAGACTGAAACGCCAGATCATTGGGGAAGCGCTTTATGCGCCACTTGATGCGCAAGGGCGTATCAGTATAAGTGATGAGCTGTGGCAGAGTATTTCTGTTGCTCCGGGAGATAGCGTTTGTCTTCTGGATATGGGGGATAGTCTGCAGCTTTGTTCTGAGAAATTCTATTTGGCTGAGCGAACGGAAGAGTTGCCGCTCAGCGAACTTGATCTGTCGGCTTATCAGATACGGGGCATCCTGTAATGGGCGGCCGTGAAGCGAAGGGGTCGCAACAAAAACCCGGTGGCCGCGAAGAGAAAAATCCTCACAGCGCAGAAGGCTTCGCGCATACGAGTGTTCTTTTTGAAGAAAGTATGGAGGCCTTGCGGATTAAGCCGGATGGTTGTTACCTGGATGGGACAACTGGCGGGGGAGGCCATAGCAGCGGGATCTTGGAACGATTGGGCAGTGGGGGTAGACTTTACTGTTTGGATCGGGATGAGGAGGCTTTGGCCGCAGCGAAGGGGAAGCTGGAGCGGGTAGCAGGCCTGAAATTTGAGCAGCT
>CAZCLL010000017.1:11594-24828 GCA_964499555.1 uncultured Fastidiosipila sp. | reverse complement strand
AGAACACAACCCCCAACCCACCGCAATGGAAGCTAGTCCATAGTGTCTATTCGGACTTTGGGCGGGTGCTAGAGGCAGAAGGGGAGAAGGCCGTTGATGGGATCATCCTGGATTTGGGGGTGTCATCCTGGCAGCTGGATAGCGGGGAACGAGGCTTTTCCTACAGGGAAGATGGGCCTTTAGATATGCGCATGGACCAGTCTCGGGGGGAGTCGGCAAGAGAGCTTCTGGCCAGGATTGGGGAAGAGGAACTGGAGCGGATTCTCCGTGATTATGGGGAAGAGCAAAATAGTCGTAGGATAGCCCGAGCGATTCTGCGGGAGCGAGAGCAAAGGCCTGTTACGACGACGGGGCAGCTGGCTGAAGTGATTATTAAGGCGCAGCCGGCGAAGAGTCGACGGGAGAAGGGGCATCCGGCGAAACGAAGTTTTCAGGCGATCCGCATTGCGGTGAATGGGGAACTTGGTGAGTTAGAGACTTTCCTGGAGGCGGTACCGGATTATTTGGCGGCCGGGGGTGTGTTGGCGATCATTAGTTTCCATTCGCTGGAAGATCGGATTGTGAAACAGACCTTTCGGAAGTGGGAAAATCCCTGTGAGTGTCCGCCGGGCTTGCCTTGTGTCTGTGGGAAAGTGCCGCTGGGGAAGGCTGTGCCGAGGAATGGGGTCTTGCCAGGAGAAGATGAACAAAAATTGAATCCTCGGGCACATTCCGCCAGGTTACGTATTTTTATTAGGGCAGAAAATGTACAATAATAGGATAGGAGAGACAAGGGTCATGAAAGAGAAACCTTACACAACGAATCAAGCGAAACCTGTGGCCCGTAAGAGCCCGGAGGTGCGCCAGCTTAGTGGACAGAAGTCTGCTGGCCCAAACCAAGCACCGACAGAGGAGCAGCGGCGGCTTCAGGCTGCCAAGAAGGTGACCCCAGCCAAGCGATCCAGAAGATTTCTGGCGGTTTCGGTCGTTGCCATTTTGCTTGTGTTCACAGCCTTGATCTTTCTCCTTTATAATCAATCGAAGATCGTGGAGCAGAGCTTTGCGAATGCGGCAATTGAGCGACAGATCAGCCGCTTAGAGAAGGAAAACGCCCAGCGCCGAGAGGCGATTAGTAAGAATATGGACTTGGAGACGATTCGCCGCGAGGCGATGAGACTTGGCTTGCAAGAGCCGCTGCAGAACCAAATTATTGAAGTGAAGCAATCGGGTACCGACCAGATCATCGTTAACCTGCGCTCCGCCAATGCCACGGGTGTGGATTCCGGGGAGACCGATATGGCAGCGATTTTTACGAATGTGGAAGGATTCTTCAAGACGATTCGCTAAGGGTGTGGGAGATCGAATGAATGGATGCTAGCGAATCCGGCAAAAAGCCAGCTGCGAACCTAAGAAGGCAGAAGAAGCGAGCCGAATATCGAAAGAATATCAGACGACAAACAGAAAGAGCCCGCAGGAATATGCGTTATTCCATGTTCCTGGTGGCTGTTTTTGTTGTGTTCTTTTCGGTTCGCATTGTGCAGCTCTTGTATGGGATTTCGATTACGGAACATCGAAAGTATACGGAGATGGCGGCGAATACGCATACGGAACGCTATCCTTTGTATTCGACCAGAGGCAATATTGTTGCTGCGGACGGAACCGAACTGGCCATCTCCACTTATACCTATACGATCGGACTGACGCCCGGCGTCTTTGGCCCCAGTCGAAACTCGGAGTGGACGCAAGCGGAGGTGGAGGAGGAATTCTGCCGCATTCTGGAACTCGACCTCTTGGAATTTCGGAAGAGCCTCCTGGAGAATGAGGATCGTGCTTATCTTCTGGTGCGCCGCTCGATTGACGGGGAGACGAATGAGAAGTTGACCCAGTTTCTGACCGAGGCTTCGGTCAGTGGTGTGCGACGTGATGCGAACCAGGCGAGGTATTACCCGCAGGGGGAACTGGCGTCGCAGCTGATTGGTTTTGCGAATGTGCGGGATAACCATCTGGCCGGGGTGACCGGGATTGAGGCCCATTACAATACGGATTTGGCCAGATGATTATCCCGCACATAATTATTATGGTCAGCCGCTGCCAGGGAGTACGCAGGCGGATGTGCAGCCGACGCCGGGCTATACCTTGGGGCTTTCGATTCAGCCGGATTTGCAGGCTTTGGTGCAGGGGATGGTCGAGGAGCTGAGCGTGGCCTTGGATGCCCAGAATGGTGCACAAGTGATTGTGATGGATCCAGATACCGGAGCGGTTTTGGCTATGAGTGGGGAGAATAATTTTGACCTCAATAATCCCTCGTCTGCCCCGCACAATATCGATCCGGACGAGTGGCGGCCAGGCTCTAATCAAGAGCAACAAGATTATATGACGGGGACGATTTGGACAAGTCGGGCGATCCGTTACCCGCATGAGGTTGGGTCAATTATTAAGCCCTTTATTTTGGCTTCAGCGCTCGATGAAGGCGTGGCCACGAAGGACACCCTCTTGAATGACGAGCCGATTTATATTAGCGGTTGGAATTATGCGATTTCTTCCTACGACGGGGTGAATCGCGGGATGCTCACACCGGCGGAGGCGATTTGGGACTCGCGTAACCCGCCATTTGTTCGCTTGGCACAGCAGTTGGGGATTCCGACTTTCTATGAGTATATCCGCGCCTTGGGGCTGCGCGATAAGACTGGCCTGGATTTGCCGAATGAGACGATCGGTCTTTTCCACCAGAATCCGCAGGAAATTGATATGGCGGTGACGGCTTTTGGTGAGCAGGTGACGATTACGCCGATGCAGATTACGAATGCCTATGCGATGTTGGCGAATGGCGGGATGCTCATGCAGCCGTACCTCGTGGAGACCTTCTACGACGAGGCGGGGAATGTTGTGAAAGAGACCGCGCCGAAAGAAGTCCGTCGCGTGATTTCGGAGGACTCAGCGGCGGAAGTTCGCGAGATGATGATCGGCGTTGGCCGCTACGGTACCGGTACGAGGGCTTATGTCCCGGGTCAGGAAGCGGGCTACAAGACGGGTACTTCTTCACGTGCGGTGGATGGGTCCGAGACGGATAACTCGTTTACGGTTTCGGCCGTGATTCTCCTGCCGGCGGATGATCCGGAGTATGTGATCTATGTTTCGGCCTACGATGTGGCCGGTCGTTTGGGCCGTGGCACGCAGGTGATGGCGCGTGAGATCGCGGATTACCTGGTGAATCGCGACAATCTGCCGATCACGTACAAGGCGTTCGACTATAATTACCTTTTCCGCGATCGTTTCCCGGATACCGTTCTTGGCCAAAGCCGCGACCAGGCAGCCCTTACCGTGATGGATGCTTCGTTCTGGCCGGTGATGGTGGATACCTTGGAGGCTGGTGAAGCGGTCCAGAGCCAGTATCCTTTGGCCGGGCAGAACCTAGGGTATAACGGGAAGATCTGGCTTTCGGACCAAGCGGGGGCTCTGCCAGAAACAAGGGTGATCTTGCCAGACTTTACGGGGCTTACGGTGGAAGAAGCCCTTCGTGAAGCGAGGAGGCTAAACCTCAATCTCTCCTTCGACGGCGGGAACCGCGCCGGGGTTTGCACCACGATGACGGTAATCGATCCGGAGCTGGCCGGTGGCGAGGTGGCGGGTGCCAATGTGCGTGAATATACCTTGATTAATTTGCGCTATGACGGGGATGATGCCCCAGGACCTTCGGTCGATGATTCGATGGTGCCGGGTTACAACAATGGACTTGGGTGGAACTATACGCCCTGACGGAAGAAGCGGAGGTTACGAATGGAGAGACAATATACAGTTCGTGAGATGACCCAAGTCGTAGAGGGGGCACTTTTTGCCCCACCAGGGATGGAGAATACCTGGATCTCAGAGGTGAAGACGGATAGCCGAGAAGATTTATCGGGTGCTGCCTTTTTTGCCTTGGCCGGCGAAAAGATGGATGGCCATGATTTTCTAGAGGCAGCCAGAGAACAGCACGCTGTGGCCTTCGTGGTGCATCAAGAAGAGAAGGTCCAAGCGTATAAGGATTTCTTGCCGGTGATCCTCGTGCAGGACACGGAGAAGGCGCTTCGCAGCCTTGCCAGAGCCTACCGCGATGAATTGGGACTTAAGGTCGTTGCCGTGACCGGCTCGGTGGGGAAGACCTCAACGAGAGATACGATTGCGCAAGCCCTGTCTGGTGAACTGGCGGTTCATCAGACAAGAGAGAATTTAAATAATAATTTTGGCGTTCCCTTTACCCTACTGGCAACACCGAAAAGTGCCGAGGTCGCCGTGATTGAATGCGGAATGGACCGACCGGGCAAGATCCGTTTGGCGTCCGAGGCCTCCCATCCGGACATTGCGGTCATCACGAATATTGGTACTTCCCATATTGAGAAGTTGGGAAGCAGGCAAGGGATCTTAGCGGCAAAAGCCGAGATCCTCAGCGCACTGAAACCCGGCGGGACACTTGTCGTAAACGGGGAAGACCCGTATCTTCTGGCTTTGGCCGAAAAAGAGGCGGGGACGAGACCCCTTGTCTTCGTCACATCTTCCGGGCAGGCGGGCTCCCTACGAACGATCCTGGCGGAGGATCAGGCCCTCCCGGAGGCAACAGAAGCTGAGCTCATGCGAGTGGCGAAAGTGGCGGCGGCCTATGATGGCGAAAACCGCTTCGGGCTCCCATCCGGGACCGTGCTCCGTGCGGCGGATGTGGAAGAATCGGCAGCCGGGATGAGCTTCACTTTGCTCTGCGACCGGCCGGGGAAAGCCCAGGAGGTCCTGCCCGCTGTCCGCTTAGTGACGCCCGGTTTGCAGCAACTGCATAATGCACTCGTGGCCCTCGCTGTGGCGAAACTTCTCGGACTTGATGTGGGAAGAGCCGCCAACCAACTTCGGGAACTACGGCTCACGTCCGGCCGCCAACAGGTGGAAGAGCTGGGCGGAGGCAGTCTCTTGATCGATGATACTTATAATGCGAGTCCGGAATCGATGCGGGCGGCCTTTCATCTGGCGGGTGTCCTGGCGCAAAACCCCAGTTTCAAGAAGCGTGTTCTCTTCTTGGGGGGCGTCAATGAGCTAGGATCGTATGCGGAGGTTCTGCACAAGGATATTGGTCTGGCGGCCGGGAAGAGTCATTTTGATGAGTATCTGCTCCTAGGCCCGTGGGCAGAAACCATGGCGGCCGGGATTCGCGAGGTGGATCCAGAAGCCTCGATTGAGACGTTTGCGGAACAAGAGGAAATCTTGGCCCTCATCGCGAAGGCCAGCTACGAAGACACGGTTTTCCTTGTAAAAGCCTCCCGTGGCTACCGCATGGAAACGATTTGTCGTGCGCTCCGCGTGAAGTTTCCGCGAACACGACAGTCGAAAGCGTAAGTACAGGGGGAATCATACATGATTTTGGTATTGATTGTCATTGCAGCACTATTGGGTTTCGCCCTGTCTGCCCTTGCGGGGCAGATCATCTTGCCGATTCTGCAGAGGAGCCATGTTGGGCAACAGGTGCGGGAAGTAGGGCCGAAAACCCATTACAAGAAGTCTGGGACGCCGACCTTCGGAGGCTTCATTTTCTTGACTGCCTTTGCGATTCTGGCCTTGCTTTATGCGATTGGAATGGCAAATCCACATATCATTCTCCTATTGCTCTTTACCTTGGCCCACGCTGCAATCGGTTTTGTGGATGACTATGTGAAGGTGACCAAAGATAAAAAAGGCATTTCTGCGAAACAGAAAACGATCCTTTTGCTCTTGGTGGAAACGGTCTTCATTGTAATCTACCTCTTTGCGCTAGATGCCCCGGTGCGGGTGGTTTGGCCCTTTGGCTGGGGCGTTCTGGTGATTGAGGGTGCCTGGAAGTTTGTCTATGGCCTCTTTCTCCTCTTTTATTTCTACGCATGCACCAATGCGGTGAATATTGTCGACGGTGTGGATGGCTTAGCTAGCAGTGTCACGATTGTGGTTCTGGCCTATTTGGCCCTGACCGCTGGGCTCGTAGCGACGAATGACAATGCGCCAGTCGTCACGATTCTGGCGAGTGTGATGGCGGGTTGCCTGGGGGGCTTCCTCCTCTATAATTGGCATAAGGCAAAAGTCTTCATGGGGGATACCGGTTCTCTGGCGCTCGGTGCTCTGGTCTCAGCGCTCTTCCTGGTGTTGGAGATGCCTTGGGCCTTCGTTCTCTCTGGGATCATTTACGTGATTGATATCGCGTCTGTGTTTATCCAAGTGACCTACTTCAAACGCACCGGTGGCAAACGGATTTTCTTGATGTCGCCGATCCACCACCATTATGAATTGAAGGGCTGGAAGGAGACGAAAGTCGTCTTCGCCTTCTGTCTCGTTTCACTAATTGGCTCCGTGATCGCCGCCCTCGTGACTTGGCCATGGCTCATTGCCTAAGTCCTTAGCCATGCGTAAGGACCTGCGCCAGTACCAAACGCAAGGACCTGCCTTAGAAGGAGAATAAGATGCCTGATGTGGCAAAAAAAGTAACAACTCGTTCGACGCATCGAACCGTATCCCCGACCCCTTCCTCCGAGAGTTTGAGCGGACTACAGCTCCGCCAGCGCATGGTGGAGGAACCTGCCCATGTCGATACCGGTCTGGTGTTGACCATCGTCCTCATGTTGTGTTTCGGCTTGGTGATGCTCTTCAGTGCGAGTATGTCCGCCTCGATTTCGCAAACCAGTGAAGGTACCTCGTATTTGTTTCGTCAGTTGACGGCCAACCTCATCGGTCTGGGTTTTATTATTTTAATTACAAAGTTTAATATCAAAGTTTTCGACCGCATCGAAATTGCTGCCTTTGTGTACGTGCTTTCCACGATGTTGGTCTTCCTCACGCTCTTTTCCACCCCGATCAATGGGGCGAGACGTTGGCTCTCCATCCCGCTCTTCGGCTCTTTCCAGCCGACCGAGCTTCATAAGGTCGTCATGGTCTACACCTTAGCCTGTTATGAGTCCTGGCTTAATAAGCAACGAGCCCTCCGCCGTTTCAAACAGCTAAAAGGACTCAAAGGGGCCCTCCGCGACGCCTGGCTCGACATCCTCTTGCCCTGCATCATCATTTTCCTGCCCCTCTTGATTGTGCTTTATCAGCCGCACGTGTCCGGCTTCCTGATCATCACGATCGTTTCCTTTATTTGCTTGCTGGCATCTGGCCTAAGGCTTCGTAGCTGGCTGGTGTCCGGTGCGATTGGCCTTCTCTTGATCGGCATGCTCGCTGGTTTCTTCGTCGTCTTCCACGACCAACTGCCAGAAAGTCTGGTCAGCCGCTATGACCACGTGGTGACGAGACTTGAGATTTTTACCGGCTCGGAGGACGTCACCGAAGACGAACTCTACCAGACGCGCCAAGCCAGAATCGCCATCGGTTCCGGCGGTTGGACTGGCGTTGGGTTAGCCCAAGGCAAACAGAAATATAACTACTTGCCGGAAGGCCACAACGACTATATCTTCAGTAATTTGGTGGAGGAAACAGGCTTCATCGGGGGGATTGCCGTGATTTTACTCTTCCTCATTTTCTTTATTTTGGGGATGCGCGTCGCTTTCCGAGCGTCGTCCGTCTACTCGCAAATTGTCGCAACCGGGATCTCCTCCCTCATCACCATCCAAGCCCTCCTCAACATCGGAGTTAACGTGGAAGCCATCCCGCCCACCGGCATTTCCTTGCCCTTTTTCAGCTACGGCGGTACCTCCAATATGTTCTTCTTAATCGGCGTCGGCCTCTTGCTGAATGTCTCGAAGTACGGCGTCCGGGTCAAGGAAGAGACGCAGATTGTCGAGGCTAGCCATGGCTGAGATGAAAGAACTTTTTCGCGCGAATCACGAACAGGTCCTCCGAGGCATTGATCCAGCGAAGCCCGTGGCTCTCTTCTCCGCAGGGGGAACATCGGGGCACATCAACCCGGCCTTAGCCGTAGCGCAGGCTTTGGCCAAAGCCGCCCCCACCCTTCAGATCCTCTTTTTGGGTCGCCACGAAGGCTTGGAGTCTGAGCTCATCCCCCGAGCCGGTTTCCCTCTCTATTACATTGAGGCGGGCGCCTTCGAGATGAACCTGCGCTACTTAGTGGGTGCCTCTCGCGCCTATCTTCAGACGAGGCGAGAGGTGAAGGAGCTGACGAAGAAGCTCGATGTCCGCGTGGTCTTCGGGACCGGCGGCTATGTGAGTGCGCCGGTAATGAGCGCGGCACTTTCTCGGAAGATTCCCCTCGTGCTCCACGAGCAGAACGCCTACCCCGGGAAGGCGAATTTATCGGTGGCCAAAGGCGCCGCCTCCGTCTGTATCAGTTTCGAAAGTACGAGAGAGGACTTCAAGGGAGCGAAACGAGTCGTCCTCTCCGGCAATCCGATCGCCGAACATTTCTTCGAAGATCGCAGGCAAGAGGCCAGGGACAAACTCGGTGTGAAAGGGAAGCAGCGCTATGTGCTGGCCACAGGCGGAAGCCTAGGCGCTTCGTCGATCAATCGGGCGGTGTCTGAGCTGGCCTTGCTCCTCGAACGCAACCCTTCGTCGACGCCTTACAAGCTCCACCTCATCACCGGGAAGAAACACTACCAAGAGGTCAAAGAACAGTTGCCCTCTGGCCAGACTTCCGTGATCTTGAGTGATTACGTGTATGACATGCCAGACCAGATGGCCGCTGCTGACCTCGTGATCTGTCGCGCCGGAGCCGGGACTTGTGCAGAGTTAGCTGCGATGGGCACAGCGAGTATCCTGGTGCCCTATCCCTATGCTAAAGGTGACCATCAGACGAAGAATGCCGCTGCCTTGGTGGATGCAGGTGCTGCAATCCTCGTGGCCGATGCTGGCTTACATGGCCAAGGCTTGCGCGATATCTTGGAAGAACTCTTTCAAGATGAGAAGAAGCTGGCAAAGATGGCTGTGGCAGCGAAGGCTTTGGCCAAAAAAGACTCCGCAGACATCATTGTGCGAGAGATCCTGACTGCCATGGAGGACGCACGATGAGCCGTACGGAACCGACAAAAGGGAGCGGGAGGGGCATCCTGGTTTTCAGTCTGATCTTACTCATCGGGCTGATCATTGGCTTGGTGGCTGTGCTGCCGCAATTTTATATCACTCGTATTGATATTGAGGGCGAAAGAAAGCTCACGGAAGAAGAAATTCTGCAAGTGGCGCAGATTGATCCCGGCAAACATCTTTTCTTATATGTCTCCGGTAATTTTACGGAAATGTTACAGCTTCGTTACAGTGACAAGGAAGCAAGCTTGCTGGCGACCTTTCCATACTTGGAGTCCGTCGAGGTCAAAGCCGTCGTTCCCTATAAAGTGAGTATCCAAGTAAAAGAGCGCGTGGAAGTCGCCTACCTTCGCACGAGTGTCGATTATGTGGTGGTGGATAGTCAAGGTATGATCTTAGAACGCGTGCCCTTGACAGAAGCGCTGGAGGCACCGGTTATTGAAGGGGTGCCCGTAGGAGCCCTATTGCCGGGCGAGCAAATCACGGAGGAGAGCAAGCGCTACGTGGATCGAAGCCTTGTGGTAATCAATTCGATCTTGCGGATTGATCGGGATTCGGCGGATGACTACCGCCTAATTGATCAGATTGAGCGTTTCTACCCCTTTGCTGCGAATACCATGTATCTCCGCTTGGAAAACCTAGCTGGCGAGCCGGTGGATGTGCGTTTGAACCCGGCCTCGGATGTCGAGGATAAGATTGTATGGCTGCGAAATAGCTTGCAGCAAGGGGCTTTAGAAGACCTGGGGACGGGCGTTCTGGATCTGAGCGGCCGCCAAAATGTATTCAGCCCTTCGCAAACCGTTCCGCCGCTCTCCCTGACGGAGGGGACGTCTAACGGGTCTGGCGAGGGTAGCGAGGCTACGTCTGCGAGCACGGCGACGGATACCGCTAGCAGCGAGACGCTGGAGACAACTGCAGCCGAAAGTCTTGAAACAGAGGCAGATCATCCATGATAGGATAGGGGGAAGAGGAGGACTTCAGCCATGATTCCATTATTAGCCATTATCTTGGGTCTTTTGATCGGCCTCTTTGCGACGGTCACCTTGCCGAATGTCATCTATTCGTATGTTGCCTTGGCGATTTTATGTACGATTGATTCGCTCATCGGTGCGGTGAGAGCCCGTATCGGCCGCCACTATTCCACCATGATCTTCCTCACGGGCTGGCTGGGAAACCTCCTTGTTGCCCTCGTGATGAATGCAATCGGGGATGCCTTGGGGGTAGACCTCGCCTTACCGGTGACGATTTTACTGGGCATGCGAATCTTCAATAATGTGGCGAAACTTCGCCGCATGTGGCTGAAGAGTATGGCCAAGCGCCAACGCACCATTCGTGTCTGGATTGAGAAAACAGGGCAGAGAGCCGAGGATCTTCCGATTGAGCAAGCGTCCGGTGAACTGACCGAAAGACAGAAAAAAGTTGATGATCTACGGTCGCAAGCCAGGATGCTTCGTTTGCAGGCGGATAGCCTCTTGAGCGAGGCGGATGTGCTCTTTGAAGAAGAGGCAATGGCGCAATTATCGAGGATCAGAGAAGGCGATTCTGCTGAAGAAGCGGCCGCACGTCCTGAAATTGCCGGGGATTTGGCCGGCGAACAAGTTGGTGAAAATGAGTCTTTGGCCACTTCTTCGGCGGTGAAACCGGTCGAAAATCCGCCGCTCGGCGCGGATGGAGAGGATCTTTTGGAAAAATGAACGAAATTACTGAAAAAACTTTAAAATTTCTTTGTTTAGGGGCTAGAAATTACAAGCTTAATCCGCTATATTAGTCTTTGTAACTTACTTGTAATGAAATTGTAATATTGTCTTTGACAGTGGGCATAGGAAAGGGGTACTTATTTTGGCAGAAGCAAAATCAAACCAGGCCGCAGTTCCGGCAGATTTTAGTAAGAACGCAGTAATTCGCGTAGTAGGTGTTGGCGGCGGCGGTTGCAATGCCGTGAACCGCATGATCGAGACGGGGGTCAAGGCCATTGACTTCATCGCGATCAACACGGACAACCAAGCCTTGGAGCGTTCTAAGGCGAATACGAGAATTCGTATTGGTGAGAAACTCACGAAGGGTCTAGGTGCAGGTGCTGATCCGGATATCGGAGCCAAGGCTGCTACAGAGAGCCGCGATGAGATTTCTGGCCTGATCCGTGGAACCGACATGCTCTTCATTACCGCAGGTATGGGTGGTGGTACCGGTACCGGTGCAGCTCCTGTGATCGCACAGATCGCCCAAGATATGGGGATTCTGACCGTGGGTGTGGTGACCCGTCCTTTCCGTTTTGAAGGCGCGAAGCGCTCGATCAATGCCGAGAAGGGAATTGAAGAACTCTCGAAATATGTGGACTCCCTGATTATTGTCCCGAACGATAAATTGCTTGATATCGCTGATGAAGACACGACTGTTGACCAGGCCTTTGCCATGGCTGACCACGTACTCCGTTACGGTATTACTGGTATTTCTGACTTGGTTGCAGTTCCCGGTCTCATCAACTTGGATATGGCGGACGTACGCCGTGTTATGACCGACGCCGGCATTTGCCATATGGGTATTGGTCGTGCGCAAGGCCCGGATCGTGTAGAAGATGCCATTGATGAAGCGATTCACAGCCCCTTGCTGGATACCAGCATTGACGGTGCTCGTCGCCTGATCGTGAACTTCACCGGTTCCAACATGAAGATCCGTGAAGTCTCTGAAGCCGCTTCGCTCGTGAGAGATTCCGCTTCCCCGGATGCCGACATCATCATCGGTGCTGTGGTTGACGATTCTCTGGATGACGAGATCATGATTACCGTGATCGCCTCCGGTTTCGAACCCGTTGCGGAGCGTGAAGTCGAAGAAGAGGAGCCTGTGATCTCCCAGACCCCTTTCCGTAGTAAAGGACAACACACCCAAGTTGCCTATAAGGACGATTATGCCGCCCAACCGCGTCATCAGAGCGCGCCACCGGTACGTTCCTATGACTATGAGCAAGGCTACAACCAGAGCTACGACGAGGAGCCTTCTTATCAGCAAGCTTCGTACCCAGGCAATCGCCAGAGCGCACCAGAGCCGGATTACACCCCGCAGTCTAGAGGACAGCAGTATGGTGGCCAATCCTACAATGATGAGCCCCAGCCGAATTACAGACAAACCCAGCCCAGGTATCAGGAAGCCGAGCCGAAACCGCAGCGTCAAACGCAGCCGCCTCGTCAGAGCCGAGAGAGAGACCTGCCACCTTCTCGTGAGAGCTCACAAGAGAAGAACAAGAGTGGGCGCATCCTGCCGTGGTTATTCAACGACAACGATAAATAAGGACAGCGATACGCATGAAATGTCCGATTTGTACCCAAAATAACGATAAAGTTGTGGATTCCCGTCCTGCAGAGGACGGGGCCGCAATTAGACGCCGCCGCGAATGCCTCGCGTGCGGCGCTCGTTTTACTACCTATGAGAAAGTCGAGCAACCCTCGCTCATTGTGGTGAAGAAAGACGGCACCCGTGAACTCTTTGACCGCGATAAACTGATGAGCGGCATTGTGAAGGCTTGCATGAAGAGACCGGTGAGTTCGGCACAGATGGAAGAGTTGGTCCGCCAAGTCGAAGACAGGTGCAGAAATTCCCTGGACCGGGAAGTCTCTTCGACCTATGTCGGGGAACTGGTCATGGAAGGGCTGAAAGACTTGGATGATGTAGCCTATGTCCGCTTTGCTTCCGTCTACCGTCAATTCAAGGATGTTTCCCAATTCATGACGGAGCTAGAACGCCTTTTGGCTTCGCACAAGAACGGTGGGGCAGAGGAGTCTTCGGAAGGCTAGTCGCTTGCTACAAGGCGCTAGTAGAGCAGGTCTTCTAAAAGATCTCTTTACAATTCTGTCGAAAATTGTTGGCGGAAACTTCGGTTTCACTTTGGTAAAATGTTGGAATCACAAATAAAGGGAAACTAGCTGGAGGGGCATATGACAGGGCGCAAAATTCTCGTAGTCGATGACGATAAGAATATCAATGAACTCGTTACTTTGTACTTTACAAAAGAAGGCTACGAAGTCGAATCCGTGATGAAGGGCAATGAGGCGATTGAGGCCTTCCGGACATTCAAGCCGGATCTGATTTTATTAGACTTGATGCTACCTGGCATGGATGGCTATGACATCACCCGCGAGATCAGAAGAGAGTCGCAAGTGCCGATTATCATGCTGACCGCCCGTGGCGAAACCTTAGATAAGGTCGTCGGGCTGGAATTAGGTGCCGATGATTATGTCCAGAAGCCCTTTGAGCCTAAAGAATTGGTTGCGCGTGTCAAGGCCGTGCTTCGCCGCACCGA
>CAZCLL010000017.1:0-11584 GCA_964499555.1 uncultured Fastidiosipila sp. | reverse complement strand
ATCAAGCGAATCAGGCGGAGGAAGAAGCCCTGCCGGAGCGTGTCGAGTTCCCGGGTCTCGTCGTAGACAAGGGCAGCTATACCGTAGAAATTGGCGGTACGATTGTTGAGATGCCCCCGAAGGAATTAGAGCTCCTCTTCTTCTTAGCCTCACACCCGAATCGTGTGTACACCAGAGAACAGCTCTTAGGCAATGTCTGGGGCTATGACTTCTTCGGCGAATCCCGCACCGTGGATGTCCATGTGAAGCGAATTCGTGAGAAAATCGAGGCTTCTGGCACCGAACTGCCGTGGGTGATCAAGACCGTTTGGGGCGTCGGCTACAAGTTTGAGATCGAAATGGAAGGCTATGAAGCCTATGATGATGAAACGCCAGGTGAGGAAGCGTAAGCCACACTTCGGCGCATAGGAAAAGTGAAGGAAGAACAAGATGGCCAAGCCGGGGGATCAGGATCGGGCAAAATCTTCCGAGCAGGGAACCGCCCGGAAGAAGCAAAGTCCGCTTCGCAGTTATAATATTCTTTTAGCGGTCACCATTGTGGTGGCCTTTATTCTGTTGGCCGTGGCCTACACGAAACTCTTGTCAGACTCCATGACGAGTGACAAGGTGAGGCTGATGAACAGGACCGCAGACACCTTGCTCCTGACGAACAACTTAGAAGATGAATTTAAGCTAGGTGGAAGGCCTTCGGAAGAAGCGCTCGAGAATTTGAACGCAGCTGCCGACATCTCGGGTTCGGCCATCTGGCTGGTTCGCGTGAATGGCGAACTCTACTACTACAGCGGCATTCCCCGTGCGGCGATCGGCAGTCTCTATATTCAGCCCAACGGGCGTCTCTACCTGCCCAATCAAATGCTACAGCTGAGCGTGCCACCGGGCGGGCTTACCTTTACCGGGGGAAATTTCCTGGGGATTTTCCAGGATGGCCGTGGGAGTTGGCTCTCTGTCGTGAGACCCCTCTATAACAGTAACGGGCAGATGATCGGTACCTTACAACTCCATGACAATTTGGATATTCTAACGGAGTCGGAGAATAATATTCTCGCCGGTTTTTTCTTGGTCATGTTGGTTTCGGTCATTGTGGCGGTGCTCGTGATTCGCATCTACGCCAACCGCATGTCAAGGCCGATTGAACTCTTGTCTGAAGCGGCGAATCAGGTGGCCAAAGGCGATTTCAGCACAAGAATCGATTACTCCCAGTACGAGGGGGATGTGTCCTACATGTCCGGCATGCCGGAAGAAGACCTCATGAATCTCATGCGGATCTTCAATCGGATGACCGAACAAATTGAGCAGCACAATAGTGAGCAGCGAGATTTTATTGCCAGTATTTCGCACGACCTGCGGACGCCCTTGACTTCCATCGGCGGTTTCGTCACGGCGATCTTAGACGGTACGATTCCGCAAGAACAGCAGGAGCGTTACCTCACGATCGTGCAAGATGAGACGAGGCGGCTTGCTGCTCTGGTCGGCGAAATGAATGATGCCATTGCCTTTGATAAGGGCCAAGCACCGGTCGAATTCCAGAAATTTGATATTCATTCTCTCATCAGGCGCGTGATCTCCAGCCAGGAAGTCTTGCTGAATGAAAAGAACATCAGTGTGACGACAGACCAGGTCCCGCAGATGGATCAGAAACTCTTTGTGCTAGGTGATGAGAAACAAATCGAGCGCGTCTTGTATAATCTCATTTCAAACGCTGTGAAGTTTATCAATCAAGACGGGGTCATCGCGATCAGTACGAGAGCGCAAGGCCACGATGTCTTATACGTTTCTGTGGAGGATAACGGGCCGGGGATCGCTCCGGAAGACCTCCCGCACGTCTTTGACCGATTCTTCAAAGGCGATAAGTCCAGAACCGACCGCAAAGGTTCCGGACTAGGACTCTACATTTGCAAACGCATTCTGGCCAATCACGGACAGGACATTTACGTAGGCAAAGGCCAAATGGGTGGGGCGAAATTCGACTTCACGCTGCCTTTGGCCTAGGAGACAAGGAACGATGGAGAGAAGACCACAAGGGAAGAAACTAGCCAGACTGGTCACCGACCGGCTCTTGTTGCTGTATGGGGAACCGGAAACGACCTTGGACGACAAAGACGATCCTTGGAGACTGCTGGTGGCGGCGATTTTGGCCGCGCAATGCACGGATGAGAGGGTCAATCAAGTGACGCCAGCCCTTTGGGCGAGGTTCCCAGAAATGAAAGACCTAGCCGAAGCCCTGCCTTCGGAGATTGAACCCTACATCAAGAGCACCGGGCTCTTCCGGAATAAGGCGAAGAATATTCATCTGGCGGCCAGCTACCTGCTGGCGGAACACCAGGGGGAAGTGCCGGGCACGATGGAGGAATTACTGAAGGTGCCGGGGGTCGGACGCAAGATTGCGAACCTTCTCCTGGGCGATATTTTCGGTGTCCAAGCGATCGTGGTCGATACCCACTGCGGGCGCTTGGCTAGGCGCATTGGCCTTACGAAAGAGGACAATCCGGCAAAGGTCGAAGAGGATCTTTGTCGCTATGTGCCGGAAGATCAGTGGATTAATTGGGGGCATTTGATGGTGACGCACGGGCGAGACGTGTGCCAGGCTAGGTCGCCTAAATGCCATGCCTGCACGCTCAACGACATTTGTAAAGAGGGCCGCCAAGTCCTCAGGCGACAGGGGGCCCTGAGATGACCCAGCGAGCCCGAGATCAAGCGGTACAGCAGCTCAAAGGCGTATCGCCTGCCCGAGCGAAACAGCTCTCCCGATTGCAGATCGAAACGATCGGCGATTTGGCCGGCCATTTTCCGCGCCGCTATGAAGATTGGACCTCACTGACCGCCATACAGGACCTAGAAGATGGCGAAGATGGGGTTTTCTTGGGCCAAGTGCAGAAGGTTCCGACTCTTTTTCACAAGGGGAAGCGGAGTACGCTTCAGACCGTCCTGCGCGATACAACTGGGGCGATTAAGGGCATTTGGTTCAATCAGCCCTACTATCAGGACAAGTTGCTTCCCGGGACGATTTATCTCTTCCGCGGGCGGGTGAAGCGCGATGGCCGAACCTTTGCGGTGTATAATCCGGCCTTTGAGATGCAGGAGATCACCGAGTTCCCGGAGGTCGGTGCGCCGGCGGAGGCTTTGGCCAAAGTCTTCGTCAGGCCCGTGTATCCCACGACGCAGGGTTTAGGGCAGAATTTGCTGCGAACTTTGGTGGACCGGGCCTTGGAGCTGACCTTGCCTGAACTGGAGGAGACCTTGCCTTCGGAGCAGCGAAAGGGCTACCAAATGCCGGATCGAATCTGGGCGTGGAGTCAGATTCACCACCCGGATCAACTGGAGAATTATCGTTTGGCGAGAAGGCGTTTGGCCTTCGATGAACTCTTGATGCTGCAAATGGGCCTTCGTTTGAGCAAGCAGGAAGGCTTGAAGCGTGAGGCGAGGCCTTTGGGCTTGGCAGGGAACCAGGTGGCAACGGAGGAATTAAAGAACAAAATACAGGCCTTGCCCTTCCCCTTGACGAACGACCAGCGGAAGGCTTTGGCCGATATCTTGCGTGATATGGAGAAGCCCCTCGCTATGAATCGCTTGGTGCAAGGGGATGTGGGCTCTGGCAAGACGATCGTGGCTTTCTTAGCCATGCATGCCTCTGTTTTATGTGGCAGGCAAGCGGTGATGATGGCGCCCACGGGGATCTTGGCTAAGCAACATGAAGAGAGTTTGCGGAAATTTTTCCCCGAGATTCCTCCGGAACGGATGGCTTGTCTGACGGGTCAGCAAACGGCTGCCGAGAAGCGGGCGATCTATAAAGGGCTCGCAGAAGGGGAGATCATGTACCTGATCGGCACTCATGCAGTATTACAGAAGGGTGTAGAATTTCGTTCCCTGGGCTTGGCGGTTACGGATGAGCAGCATCGCTTCGGCGTAAAACAAAGGCTTCGCTTGATCGAAGAAGGCGAAAGCCACGTGCTGGTCATGTCCGCTACGCCGATTCCGCGCACCTTAGGGCTCATTGTCTATGGGGACCTAGACGTGTCCGTGATTGCTGAGAAACCGCCTGGGCGACAGCCGATTAAAACGTATACGGCCCGAAGCAAGGATTACCCGAGGCTTCTAGCCCTGATCCGCCGCAATGCAGCACAAGGGCTTCAGACCTATATTGTCTGTCCGATGGTAGGCGAAAATGACGAGAACGATCTGCAATCAGCCATTTTGCTTCATGAACAGCTGCAAACCAAGGATTTGCCGGAACTTTCCGTCGGTCTCTTACATGGCCAAATGAAAGAGAAGGAGAAAACGGCTGCTATGGAAGCGTTTCTCGCTGGAGACATTCAGGTCTTGGTGTCCACGACAGTCATCGAAGTGGGCGTCGATAATCCGAACGCCACCTTCATGATCGTGATGAATGCGGAACGCTTCGGTCTCGCACAATTGCACCAGCTCGCTAGGGAACGCTTAACGGCTCTTTGTAAGAGTGAGGACGGCTTCGAAATCGCAGAGGCGGACTTAAGGCTCCGTGGCCCCGGCGATTTCTTCGGTACAAGGCAACACGGTTTGCCGAGCTTTAAGATGGCGAATCTCTATGAGGACCAAGAACTCTTAGCCATGGCGAACGAATCCGCTTCGGCGATTTTGGCTGAAGATCCACGCCTCGAAACCATGAAGTATGGCTCCCTTCGCGAAGAAGTGACGCGCTTCATGGCGGGGAGGGAAGCCTGATGCCTCGAGTGATTGCTGGAACCGCTAGAGGGATCCCGCTGAAGACGCTGGACGGCGAGGCGACGAGGCCTACGGCGGATCGCACGAAAGAAGCGATTTTTTCGAGCTTGGGGACGCTGGTCGTGGACGCCAGGGTCTTAGATCTCTGCGCCGGCAGCGGCCAGCTGGGCATCGAAGCCTTGAGCCGGGGCGCAAAAAGCGCTGTTTTTGTAGATCAGAGTCGTGCGGCTTGTTCCGTAATTCAAGAAAACCTTGCCAGAACACGGCTTGGGGAGACAGGGGAAGTGATCTGCCGGGAGGTCATTCGAGCGGCGGAGGCCTTGCTAGCAGAAGGGCGATCCTTTGATCTGATTTTCTTCGATCCGCCCTACGCCTTAGCCGGGAAATTGCTTCCTCCCCTGGCTGGGCTTGTGGCCAGGGGACTTCTCTGGCCGGACGGAGATTTCGTGGTGGAAGAGGCTTCTAAGAACTTCAAAGAAGCGGAAGACTTACCGCTCGCATGCCTGAAGCGACGCAAGTATGGGGCGGCCATGATCTCCTATTACAGCCGCTTAGATGCTTGGCCTATGGTAAAATGAGAGAAATGAATGATTGATGCTGTAAGGAGCTTGGGTCATGACTTATTCTGAGGCAGAAATTGCGTGCCACAATAATTTTATTCTGCAAAATCCTTATGGAACTTATTACCAAACAACCTGGTTTGCGGATACGAAGAAGCTGCTTGGCTACCCAAGCTATCTCTTGCGAGATGTAAAAGATGCGAAAGGCGAAGTGGAAAGTGCCTACTTGGCCTGGCTGAAACCGATTCCCAAAACGCCTTTTTCCTATGCCTACGTGCGTTCGGGCTTTACCTTAGATTATGACCGCCCGGACTGGGCGGAGGTCTTAGGGCGCCTCTGGGCGACTTTTCTGGCGGATTGTAAAGAGCACAAGATTATCTACTTCCGTTTCGACTTGCCTGTGCCAGATACGAGACCGGATGTCTACGCCTGGTTTCAGAAACAAGGTGTCCTCCAGAAGTCACTGGCAGATGATACGCAGCAGACCTTTTTCCGTTTCCGGGCCTATCTGGATGTGTCCGGGACGATGGCGGATTTTCTGGCTCGCTTGCCGAAGAAGACAAGGTCACAGATCAATCGAACAGAGAAATTCGGCCTGTGTTTCCTAGAAGGGTCTTTGGACGATTTTGCGGAGTACTACCAGATCCGGAAGGAAACGGCACTCCGCGACGGGATTCCCCTTGAGCCGGAGAAATACCTCTATGAGCAATACCGCATCTTGTTGGACTCGCCGATGGCGAAGCTCTATTTTGTGCGTCTGATGGCGGACGAAGCGCTGGCTCTTCAAGAGAAGGAGAAGGATAGCCTCGAACAGAAATTGACCCGAATCCGGCAGAACCAGAATCCGAAACAGAATCAGATTGACGAACTGGAAAGTCAGTTGAAGAAGGTAGAGGAGAGGATGGCGGAACTTCAGGCTTTGGCCGCGAAACACCCCAAGGGCCTAATGTTAAGTGGCTGCCTCGTCTTCTCTGGCGGGGACCCGTTTGAGTACCACCATGCCTGCTCGGCCAATGAGCACAGAGACTATCTGCCGAACTACTTCATGGTGAAAAATGTGGTGCGCCTAGCGCAAGAGAGCGGGGCCAAGTGGCTCGACATGGGCGGCACCGGCCCGGACTCCATTGAATCCGGCCTGGCGAGCTTCAAGAAGAATTGGGGGACCGATACGGTCGGTTTCTCCGGCGATATGGAGTATAAGGTGAATAAGCTTTGGGGCGGCGTTTTTGCGACGCTCCTCGAGAAGCGTGAGGCGAAAAGACGACAAAGCCACGGGACGTCCGGCACTGGTTACGAGATCTAAATGGGGGAGGAGCCTCCGGGATTCGGAAAATTCCGGCAAAATGGCGGTGGGTGATTTTCAAAGTCCTTGAATAATGGTAGTATTTTGGAATATCAAACGTATAGGAGGACAAGCGCATGACGAGCAAAGAGTTTGTCTATCCAGGCTCCTTTGATCCTTTGACTATGGGGCATTTGGATATTGCTGTCCGGGCTTCGAAGCTGTGTGAGAAGCTCCATGTTGTGATCTTGGAGAACAAGTCCAAGATACCTGCCTTCTCTGTGGAAGAGCGCGTCTTGATGACAGAGCGCTGTTTGAAGCAATACGAGAATATCGTGGTTCGTTCTTTCTCCGGGCTCTTGGTGGATTTTCTCCGGCAAAATGGCCTCCGGGTCGTGATCCGAGGGCTTCGGTCGGAGTCGGATTTTCGTTTTGAGACGGAAATGGTGGCTACGAACAAACTCATGTACCCAGAATATGAGACAATACTTTTAGCCAGTAAGACGGAGTATTCCTACACGTCATCCAGCATGGTACGAGAGATCGCATCTTATGGCGGCGATATTTCGAAGATGGTACCGGCGGAAATTCTGGACCAAGTGAGAGCACGCTATACCGGGACAATAGGGCCGGCGTAGAGCAAGAATAAGAGACTTACAGGAGTTGTTATGGCTGATTTTACTGACAGATATGATTCGCGGACTTTCGATTCTTCGCAGAAGGATGAACTGAAGGATTCTTATGAACTCCTGGACAGGATGGAACATAATGTCCTGCAGGCGAAGTCGATGCCTTTTTCCTCGAACTGCATTTTGGATCGTGAGGAATTTCTCGTCTTGATTGGGATGCTCCGAGACGGTCTCCCAGTTGAACTCAAGCAAGCAAAGTGGCTTTTAGATCAGAGCCGGGAACTTCTCGAAACGGCGAGGCAGCAGTCGACCCAGATCGTGGAGGATGCCCAAGGGCAAGTATCCCAGATGATCGATGAACATGAGATTACCCAACAAGCCAGACGCTTTGCCCAAGAAACAGTGGCGGAGGCGAATGATGAAGCTCGCCAGATTCGAGAAGCGGCGATTTCTTATACGGAGAACCGCTTGGCGCAAGTGGAAGATAGCTTGACGGAAGTGCTCGTTACGGTGCGTAAGCATAAGAAGGATCTTCAAGGGTAAGCGGCCATATGTTTAAGAATTTGTTTAACGACCCTGAGGGGAATAAGCCTACCGATCAGGATTTTGTCGAGCCTTCCTTTACAGAAGAAGGTGCTGGCTACAAGGCGCCGGGACAGGCGGCAGAAGAAGCGTCTTTCCGTCCCGTACAAGAAACGCCCAAGGCCCCGCAGCCAGGGCCTACGTCCGGTCATACAGAGGGGCCTGCGAGCCGGCCACAAGCCAATCCTTATCTTTCCCAACAGGCTCCGGTAGGGGGCCATGCCTCTCAAAGTGCGCCGGTCTCGGCTGCCACCCCAACGCCTCAGAAACCGCAGAAGCGCCAAGAAGTTCCGAAGAAGGAAAAAGTCTCGCTTCGGGAGCGCTGGCGCCGAATTGGGAATGGGATCAGTCGCGCGTGGGCCATTGCCGGTACTGTCATTGCGATTTCTGTACTGGTCTTGGCAATCTTCGGCATTATTTTCATCGCCCAGAAGATCAGCCTCTGGTCCGGGAATATGGATACCCCAGAAGAAGCCGGCAAGACCATTATCAAGACCTTGGAAAAAGATGACTTCACTGCGTACCAGAAGCTCCTGGCGTCGGATGCCGTAACTGCCAATGACCGCGCAGTCTTTGACGCCTTGCAAGAGAGTTTAGACAATCCGGACCAGACTTTGGTTTCCAACTTCATTTTGATCCGTTTGGAGAATGGCAAGCAGTATCTGGTTTCCCTGTACTTTGACGACGATCGGGGGAAGTACGTCATCCGCGAGATGAAGGAAGTCCCGGTCAATATGCAAAACATTTTCGTTTCCTGAGGGGTAGTAAATGACGATCCATAAGGTCTGTGTTCTGTTCGGCGGGGTGTCCACCGAGCATCTGATTTCTTGTATCTCTGCGGCCAACATCATCGAAGGCTTGCAGGAAATTGGCTACGAGGTCTACCCCGTCGGGATGACGCCGGAGGGCGAGTTCTTGCGCTATTTGGGCTCTACTGCCCAGCTTCGCTCAGGCGAGTGGGTGGAGGTCGCAAGAGCTCTCTTGGCCAAAGCCGCCGCAAGACCAGTTACACCCGCTGATTTGGCTTCTCCGAAGCACTTCTTGAGCTACCACTGCGCCGGTGAAGTGCCGGATGTGATTTTTCCGGCGGTCCACGGAATCAATTGTGAAGATGGCGTGCTCCAAGGTTTCTTGGAAATGTGCCAGATTCCGTATGTCGGTGCTGGTGTCCTTTCTTCGGCGGCCGGCATGGATAAGGTCTTTGCGAAGATGGTGTTTGAGGCCGCCGGCATCCCCGTGGTGCCCTATGCCATCGCCTATCGGCAGGACATCGTGGCCGATGTGGAGGCCTTATCTCAACAGTTATTACAGAAATTGGGTTTGCCACTCTTCTTGAAACCAGCGAATGGGGGCTCCTCCGTAGGGACGAAGGCGGTGTTGGAGGCGGCGGCTTTGGCCGAAGCCTTAGAGGAAGTCTCTTCCTACGATGAGAAGGTCTTGGTGGAGAGCTTCGTGGATGCCAGGGAGATCGAAGTGGCGGTGCTGGGGAACCGGAAACCCAGGGCGGCTGTACCGGGTGAGATCGTCAAAGAAGAGGCGATTGCTTATTATGATTATGAAACGAAGTACTTCAAGCAGGGCGCGGACGTGGCCTTGCCAGCTGCCATACCGGACGAAATGGCGGAACGGATGACCGAAATGGCCTTGAAAGCCTATCTGGCACTGGCTTGCGAAGGACTGGCTCGCGTAGATTTCTTCTTGGATAAGCATTCGGGGGCGATCTACTTAAATGAGATCAACACTTTGCCAGGCTTCACGCCGATCAGTCTCTATCCGAAGGCCTGGGAGAAGTCCGGATTGAACCGCAAGGATCTTCTGCGGATCCTCTGTGAATTGGCGGTAGAACGAAGGGAAAGAAATGTCCGTCAAACGACGGCGTTTCGGGAGTAAGGACATGCCACACCAAGCAGTACGGATTACCATCTTGAACCGTCAAAGTGACGCGCAAGGAGAGACGCAGTCTGTGAAATTGACCACAGAAGGTAGGCTCTATAAGCGTGAGCGCGAGACGATCTTGATGTATAAGGAAGAGGAGTCGGGGATGGAAAATACCACGACGAAGCTTTCGATTCCGCACGACTTATCGGAGGTTCTGATCACGAGGGTTGGCGACCACCAGATGAAGATGTTGTTTAAGAAGGGGAACCATTATCAGACGCATATGTCGACGCCCTTCGGCTTCATTGACCTAGGTTTTTACACACAGCATATGGCTGTGGATCTCGGGGAGGAGCAAGGAGAGATTGAGATTAGCTACTCGCTGGACTTCAATCACAAGAGCCCAATTACGACGAACTTGAATATCAAATACGATTTGAAATAAGAAACAGTAAATGAGATTTGGAATAGGAAATGCGATTTGAAACAAAAAACGGCCCTCGAGCAGGGCCGTTACTTGTTTCAGGTTATGAGTTGGTGTGGGCTGGTTTGAGCAGCGTTTTGGTTCGGTGTGAGCAGGCCCTTTCGGGCTGCCTCTTACTTCGTGATTCGTTTTTGAAGGTCCAGGTAGTCTTTCGTGTTACCCATCAGGATGTAGCCAGTGACTGGGCCTTGTTTGTCTTCCGTTCGGTAGATGACTCTTCGATAGGTATATTCGTTCTCGTTGAGATCTAGGTCTTCGTGGGCTTGCACTTCTTCCGGGTAGCTGCCGGCTGCGACGAGGGAGGTGCCCATGGTGTTGAGGACATAAGGGGGGACTTCCAACTTGTAGCTCGCGTCGCCTAAAGCGGCGTTCGTACCGGCAGCCAGACCTTCAGAGCGGGCGACAGACCAGAGGCCGAACCAGAGGCCGTTCTGGGTGGCGATATCACCTGCTGCGTAGACGTCTGGGAGGTTGGTCTCCATGTTCTCGTTGACGACGATGCGACGATCGATTTCGATGCCGGAGCCCTTGAGCCATTCGACATTGGCTAATACACCTGTGGAAATGACGACTAGGTCACAAGCGATGGTGCGGCCATCGGCTAAGGTGACTTGCTTCTTCTCGTTCTCAAGGTCGGTGATTTCTTTTGTAGAAGCATTGACCAAGACTTCGATGCCGAAGGACTCGATCTTGGCCTTATAGAGGGCGGAGGCTCTCTCATCGGTTTGCCGGCTCAGGACGCGTGGCAAGGATTCTAAGATGGTGACTTTTGCGCCACCCAAGTGGAGTTTGTAGGCGGTTTCTAAGCCCAGAAGGCCGCCACCTAGGACGACCGCATGTGTACCCTGTTCCATATCTTGGTTGATGATGTCACTGTCTTCGATGGTCCAGAGAGTGTGGACATGATTGCCATCCGCGCCGGGGATGGGCGGAACGAAGCTTCTGGAGCCAGAGGCAATGATGAGTTTCTCGTAGTGCATGATGTGGCCGTCGGAGAATTCCACCAATTTCTTCGTGGCGTCTAGCGCAGTCGCTTCCCGATCCATGAGTAAGGTGATGTTGCGTTCCTTATACCATTCGTAGGTGTGCATGCTGAGATGCTTGTCCGGCTCGTTTAAGCGTTCGGGGAGTCTCAGGCGATAGTAGGGGAGCTCGTGGGCTTTTGTCGCCACAGTGATCTGGATTTCTGGGTCTTGTTTCCTGGCGGCTTCGGCAGCCGCGACGGCTGCGATGCCGGAACCAATGATTAAGATTGTTGTGTTTTCCATAGTATTCCTCGTAGTAATGATTTTACTTAGTGATGTGTTGCTTCGTTTTTTTGCGTTGCTATGCTTTGCTTAGCTTTGTTTCAAACAGTAAAAATATATTGCTAATAATCCTCTGAGATTCTAGTACAAGTCTTCCGTGTATGCGGTCAGATTCGTTCAGGAAAGATAAATTCTCTAGAGTGCAAACTTAAATTCTAGAACCA
>CAZCLL010000016.1:0-26180 GCA_964499555.1 uncultured Fastidiosipila sp. | reverse complement strand
GAGTCCAATTCTTCCATATCGCCATGAACGTCAAGCAACAGTACGTTCGCTGATGGCTTCCAACACTGACCACGAGCGCCTTCTAAGTCGCGCGACTCACTTCATAAAAACTAACGGTCAGCTACAAAATTCCTTGCTTAATTCAAAGGATACAAATGAAGAAATTGTCCACGATGTTTCTGACAAGCATGGTTACTAAACCAAAGCCATCTGTCCGAGACAAAGATCAACCTGCCCAAAAATCTGCAGGCAAGACCTTTTAGTGACTAGCCGAGAGATTGGTAGACTACAGCCGTTCCAAGATCCCCTACAACAAGCACCCCCAAAACGAGCCCGTAGCCTCACGCTGATTGCTAAAGTTCAGATAACTTGTCACCTGTCTTGCGCATATCTTCAAATTTGTTGATATGCGCAGGAGGGCGAGGGGGCCTTGGGTGTGGGGGGCTGATGGTGGCTTCGATTGAGGTGTAAAAATCTGATATATACGTGCTTAAGTCAATATGCACCACAGAATCTCCGTATTCCAGAAACAGCGCACTCGAAATACTCAAACCAGCCCCCGCAGACCAAGAAGATCAAGAAGATACCGCTTCTGCGAAGCAAGTGACAAACCGCACTCCTTTAATTCTCTATAATTAACTGCAGGTTAAGAATCTAACGATACATTGTAGTATTCGACCTACCAAATTACCTTGAGCCCACCCGATTGAACGCAGCAAAACTGATAGATAAAGGAGAAAGCTATGAATGACACAAATGATTACGAGAAGGTAGACAAAGAAATTGAAGTCACGGAAATTCCGGAGCTGGATACTGCCCCCTATCGCATATCAAAACCGAAAGACTTCAAGCTTTCGGATATTCGTCCGGATGATACTGGCATGTTCACAAGCAATATTGCGAAAAGCAAAGGCAACCGAGACGATGCGGACGAAAATGGCAATGATGCCGACAACGTAAGCAGCGGCGACGCTGATAAAGACAACGACAAGCCCAACAAAAAAGCCCCAAAAGCTCAAAAGGCCAAGAAGCAAGCCAAGAAACTTAACAAGAAAGTCGGAGAAGCCATTCTTGAGAATAACAAGCAACGGATGTTCGCCCTGCAGGAAAAGCTCTATGCCGAAAACGAACAGGGCGTCGTCATCGTCTTCCAAGCCATGGATGCTGCCGGCAAAGATGGCGCCATTAAGCACGTGATGAGTGGGCTGAATCCGCAAGGCACGCATGTGACCGCTTTTAAAGTGCCGACATCGGAGGAAATGGATCACGACTATCTTTGGCGCATCAATAAGGCGTTGCCGCGCCGAGGGGACATCGGGATTTTCAACCGCTCCCACTATGAAGAAGTCGTGGTTACACAGCTGCATAATTTACTGGAGAATTCGCAGTTGCCACAGCGGGTAATCGGCAAAGACGTCTGGGAACAGCGCTATGAGCAAATCAACAACTGGGAGAAATACCTCACCCAGCAAGGCTACGTCATCGTGAAATTCTTCCTTCATATCTCGAAGGAAGAGCAGCGCGAAAGGCTACTAGACCGCGTCAAGGAGAAAGAGAAAAATTGGAAATTCTCCTCCGGCGACATTGCTGAGCGCGAGCATTGGGACGAGTACCAGAAGCTTTACGAGGAGATGATCCAGAAGACCTCCACCCCACATGCTCCATGGTATGTCATCCCGTCGGACAAGAAGTGGTTTTCGCGGGCTCTGGTCTCCCAGGTTGTGGCCGACGTTCTCGAGAAGATGGATCCGCAAGTGCCGGAGCTGACGCCCGAGGAGGCTGCGAAGCTCGATCATTGGCGTGAAGTCCTTGAGTCTCAGGCTAAAGACGCCTGACCCAAACAGCACGTTAATGCAATGGAGGCGCTTGAACTGCTTGTTCAAGCGCCTCCGCTCTTGTGATCTTTAGGCCAGGTTCTCTGCTTGGCCGGGCGAAGTGAGTGAGATGACTTGGGGTGCATGGTCGTAGCCGGCGAGCTTCGAAGCTAATTGGCCGGGCAAATTGACGCCGCCATTGAGGTGGTCGGGCACGAGGTAGTTCGTCTTCGCATATTCGAGGAAAACCTTGGCGCCGAGGAAGGCTTTGGCACCGAGGCGCAGGTCGACTGGCAGCATGGCGAGCCAGAGTTCACGCTCAGCCAAGTAGGCTTGCAGCATGGCGAGTTGGGCACGGTAGGCGCCATCCATGTAGAGGTCTGTGACCCCATCGGCTTCCCAATCCCAGGCATTCAGGTCGCCCGCATGGAAAACCAGCCCGTCCTCGGTCTCGACGAGGAACGAAACGCCTTCATCCGTTGAGCCGAAGCATTGGAGGGCTTTTACCCCCGTTTCTGTGCTGTCTTCGTCTGTGACTCGTTGGCCAAAGCCAGGGCTAACGAAGTTGATCTTCAAGTCCTCACGATCCTCGTAAATGCTGGGGACGGTGGGCTTGCAGCCCTGTTCTAAGAAATAGGTTTTCGGGCCTTCTGACTGGAAATCCAAAATCGACAAATTCCAGTGGTCATAGTGGGAATGGGACACGAAAAAGTAGAATGCCTTCGTGCTCTCTGCGTACCGTTGCAGAACGCCTGCCGGATCTGTATAGAAGTCAAAAACAAGCACGGACTTCTCAAGCTCCAGAAGAAAGCCACTGTGATTCAAATATACTAACTTGGCCACCTTATGTCTCCTCGTTACTCTGCATCATGCGAGCGATCCATTGATCAAACGTATGACAAAATGCTTTTGCCGTCAATTCGCATATTTTAGCATGAAAGCAAATCATAGTGTGAGCGCAAGTGACACACATTGTGGCGTACCGTTCGAGGGGAAGATACGGTAAAATAGGTAAAGATTTGCATGGGACCTAGCAATGATGATTGCGGAAGACAAATGGAGGATAAGATGGATAAGGCACAGCTTTTTAGCATTGTTGAACATACGGTTTTGAAACCAGAGGCCACAAGCCTGGAGATCATGGAAGCGGTGTCGCAAGCGGCGATTTGGGGCTGCCGTGGCGCCTGTATTCCGCCCGTTTTCATTGACGAGGCCGCTGAATATCGGGCGGCCAATCAGCTGACGATTCCTTTGGTGACCGTCATTGGCTTCCCCTTTGGTTACCATTCGGAGAAGGTTTTGTGGACAGAGCTAAGGGAGACCTTGATGGACGGGGCGGACGAAGTGGACGTCGTTGGGCCCACCTATGCGGTCAAGGCCGGCGATTGGGACAAGGTCCGCCACGAAATTGCTATGTGCCGTGAAGCGGCTGGGGATCATGTGATTAAGGTCATTATGGAGACGGGTCTTCTGTCCGATGATGAGATCAAGCGTTATTGCGAGATTTTGTCCGAGTGCAAAATTGATTTTGCGAAAACTTCTTCAGGTTTTGCGGGCTCGGGAGCAAGCGTTCATGCGGTGGAAGTGATGCGGGCGGCTTTGGCCAAAGAAACGAGGATCAAAGCCTCTGGTGGTATCCGCACCTACGAGCAAATGCTAACGCTCATCGCTGCCGGTGCGGACGTGCTGGGGATGAGTCGCGTGGGCGATGCGCTTGAGGGCGTGGAGTAAGTTGGGGGATTTTTGGATGCGGCTTGCGGCGAACGAGAGAAGGAAAGATCGTAAGGTCATGGGGCTTCGGGTGAAGGCGTTGTTGATGGCGTTTGCCCTGCTGTTTACGGTGGTGAGCTGCGATGACACGAATAATACGACTTTGGGCGGGAATGTGACTGGGCCTTCGGGGCAAATTGTGAGCCCGCCAAGTGGCAGCGAGGCTCCGGTGCTTCGGGTGACGGACGAGGATATTCCGGAGCTGGAAGCGTATCTTTTGAAGGTGATTAATGGGGCGTTTCGCGAGAAGGTGGCCTTCCCTGATTTTACGCAGGTGAATCAGTTGCCGGCGGTGGCTTTGGCCGGAAGTGACTTGCTGATGGAAGCGACGACGGCGGTGGGGCTGACGCGCATGTCGAGGACGGCTTACGAGCAGTACCTGAAGGAGAACCTGAATTTCGGGATTACCTTGCCGACGAATGCGAATTACATGCTGGCGTACGACCAGAACACGGATAGTTTTGCGAATAATTATGAGATGCGGACGCGGAATTTCCGGCCGTTCAGTATCTTCTTGGATCCGGTGGTGACGCAAGAAGGCGAGAATGTGTACTTTGATGCGTATGAGCTTGCCTATGAGTTTGTGAATGCTGGGACCGGCGAGGAGGAACGGGCGAATCCGGTGGCGCGCATGGTGGTGGATGGGGTGACGGTTGGTTTCTCGGCGCCGATTGCGCGGAACGACCTGCACTTGATTGACCATCGGCCGCTGGCAAAAACGCGCTTTACTTTGCAGTACACGTTGGGGACTTGGAACTTGATTTCGAAGACGAAGCTGACGCGCGATGAGTCGTATAAGGCTTCGGCGCAGGAGCTCTTCAGTGATGTGCGGGCGGTTCGCGGCGTGGCTGCGGGGATGCCGAGCGGGCGCTTGAATGTTCGCTATTGGGCGTCGGCGGAGTCGTCAATTGTGGGCACCTTGGATAATGCGACCGTGATTTGGTACGTGGATTGCCTGCCGGGAACCGGGTATATTTTGGGTGGACCGGAGGCTTTGCCTGGGGTTTTTAACTACGATTTGGGCTTCGGTTTCATGGCCAAAGAATACGTCGGGTAGGTTTGTGCTTCTGTTATGAAAAGGCCCTCGCCGGCTGCGGCGAGGGCCTTTTTGCGTTATTGAGATAGCCGGCTGCGGCACTCACTTCCCTAGCTCGGCAGCCAAAAGATCCGGGAAGTTGATGGTCATGCCGCCATCGACACCAAGGGCAATGACCTTCTTCATGAGTGCCGCATTGCGGATGCCCCACGCCCTGACCGAATAGCCCAGCGCCTGCACCTCCCGCACCACTTCCTCAGTGAGTGAAGCGGCGGACAGGCAGATTTGGCCGAGCTGATGAGCCTGGGCAAAGGAAGCAACTTCTGGAGACCACTCGCGCACTAGGTAGCCTAGACGAAGGGGCGCTAGGTGCGGATCGTGACGGATCAGGCCACGGATGCGGGAAAGGATCGCGGGGTTGAAGGAGGTCACGATGACCTTGTCGAGCACGTCGTAGGCCTGGATGAGCGCGAGGACTTGCTCGTCCAGGCGCGGGTGATCCATCTTGATCTCCAGGGCAAAGGTCAGCTTGCGGAAGCCGAAATGCTGGAGAAACTCGGCCAGGGTGCAGATGCGGTCGGGGCCCAAAGTATAGGGACGAGGCGGCATGTCCAGGTCGGGCAGATCCGATGAACTCCCTTCCGGCCCGGCTACGAGGAGGTTCTTCAGTTCGGCGAGCGTGAGATCGCTGACTTTTGCATCCACCCCGCACACCCGACTCAGTGTGTCATCGTGGAATAAAACTGGCACACCGTCGCGCGAAAGCTGAATGTCCGTCTCAATCCCGTCAGCCCCGAGCCGCAGCCCCTCGTAGAAAGCCTGGAAGGTATTCTCCGGCGCATAATGGCTCGCCCCGCGATGGGCGTAATTGACAAATGAAAACTGGTGCATGGTCACCCTCCTTAAGAAATAAACGTAGCGGAAACGGATGCCGCATTCGAGTACTTGCATCCGCCTCCGCTTATATGACTCGGCCGATCAGCCGAGCTGGCCGCTACGGCCTTGGCCTACTCAGCCGCTACAGCCTCAACGATAATCTCAACCCTGATTGTAATCATCCAGGTAGCGCTGAACTTCCGTTTCCATCTCCGACAGCAAGCTGTCCAGGTCAGGATTCTCGGTGATTTCCACCAACTCGATCAGCTCCTGAATCTTGTTCCAGACCAGAGAATCCGTCGGATACACAGCCGCACCACCTAAGTAGTCGAGCTGGGAGTGGACCACAGCACGGTTCGGATCTTGCAGGTACTCTTTGTACGTATCTGTCGCAATCGCTGCATTCGTCACCGGAACATAACCGGAATTCAAGGTATTCTTCGCCAGGCGCTCCCCGTCAAGGAGGAACTCCGCGAACATGACGGCTGCTTTTAGTTTCTCAGGTGTTGTTTTGAAGAGGCCCAGACCATTACCACCCATTGGGATATCACGGCCCGAAACATCCGGGAAAATCGCCAGCTTCAGATCAAACTGGTCACCCACCAGACCCGTAATCTTCTTGTACGAAGCCGCCGAGCTCAGAATCATCGCCACATTCCCGGCTGAGAAATCTTCTTGGGCTGTCGAATGCTGAACTTGCGCCATGCTCTTGTCCACAACCGCCATCTGGTTATACAAATTCAGGATATTCTTCAGCTCAGGTGTGTTCACTGTCGCCTTACCCGCCTCATCGACGTAGTTGCTGCCGCTGCTGTACAGCAAACCATTGAGGTACCAAGGTGTGTCCGAGTTCGTAGTAAAACCAAACTTGCCGGTCTTGTCGGTGACGGCTTTGGCCGCCGCAACCACCTCAGCGAACGTGTCGGGAACCCCCACACCCGCCTCTGTGAAGAGGTCCTGGTTGTAGTAAAGCACCGGCATACTGTTCTGGAACGGCAGAATCACCTTCGTGTCCTTGTACGTAAAACGCTTCCAGAAACCCTCTAGAATATCGTCCATGAGCGCTTCATCAATGTAGCTCTCCACCGGCATCAAGTAGCCCGAGTCGTAGATCTGCGCCAGGCCGTGACGCTGCCCCAACTGCGCGATATCCGGGAAGCTCTCGCTCGCAATTGAGGTCATCACCTTGTTCACCATGTCATCGTAGCCACCTTGATAGGTCGCCGTCACCTTGATCCCCGTCTCCGCCTCGAAGGCCTTACGGTACTCCTCATACGCATCCTCTTTCGTGGACCAGAAAATAATTTCGTCCGCCGGTTCCACATTTTCGAGATCCGCGCGGCTCGAAATCCCGCTCCAGCTGTCGCTTCCTTGACCCGTAGTCGTGCCGCTGTCCGCACCCGTCGTGTCACTCGTTGTAGCACATGCCCCCAGTAGGCTTGCTCCGGCCAAAGCCGCCGCCACCACTTTTAGCAGTCGATTTGTCTTCATTTCGTACTCCTTCTTCTACTCCCTATAATTTGTATTGGTATTAGAACTGTGTGTAATCTATGTAATCGGTTTTCTGTAGTCTCCGCTATGGTGACTACTTAATCCCGCTTGATGTCATTCCCTCAATGAAATAGCGTTGCATCGAAACATACAGCACCAAGATCGGCAAGGTCACCATCGTTGCAGCCGCCATCAGCATTGGCCATTCCGGGCCCAAATCCGGATCGATCAAATACTTCAAACCAATCTGGACCGTTCGGGCGCTTTCGATATCACTCATTAAGTAAGGCCACATGTAATCATTCCACGAACTCATGAAACTCAGAATCGCCACCGTCGCCAAAGAACTCTTCACATTCGGCAGCACAATGAAGAAGAACTTATGAAACTCCCCTCCCCCATCGATTTCCACCGACTCCAACAAGGCATTCGGAATCCCCCGCATATGCTGTCTGAGGAGGAAAATCGAGAAAATCGAAGTCAGCGAAACAACCGCAATTCCCAAAGGTGTATTTCTCAGATTCAGGTCATTCACAAAAATATAGTTCGGGATAATTGCTGCTTCCGTCGGAATCATCATGCCAACCAGCACCAGGGTAAAAAGCGCTTTATGTCCCCAAAACTTCACCTTTGCAAAACCATAGGCCGCCATACTCGTCGTCAGGAGCTGCATCCCTACGGTGATCAAAGAGATCTGAATGCTATTCTTCAGGAAGATGCCAAAAGGCGCCTTATTCCACGCATCGCGGAAATTCGTCAAAACAACCGTCTCTGGAATCAAGCTGGCCGTTGGCGTAAATACATCTTCTGGCGCCTTGAAGCTCGAAGAAATCATCCACAGGATCGGATAGAGGGAAACGGCAACCATCAGCACGAGGAAGAGATTCTTCAATAGGTTGCTGATGCGTGTTGCATTTGTGGCCTTCGCGGCTGCGCTGAGTTGTCGTATCGGCCTTGCCTTGCTGTTCATTTCCTCTTGCTCAACTTTCGTAACTGACATACTTCTCAAACCTCGTTAAGACCAAATAAATCCCCACCGTCAACACCAAAATCAGCATCGAAACCGCCGCCCCATAACCAAACTGGAACTCTGTAAAAGCCGAATAATACATATGCGCCAAAAGCGTTGTCGAGGCGCCTGCTGGCCCCCCTTGTGTCATCACATCCACTTGGGTAAACACTTGAAAAGACTCAATCACCAGCAAGATCATCAACATATACGACGTACTCGATGTCAAAGGCACAATCACATAGCGAAGCTTCTGCCCCCAAGTCGCGCCATCCACATCTGCTGCTTCCAAAGCCTCCGCCGGAATCTCCAGCAGCCCACCCAGATAAATCAGCACACAAAAACCAAACTTCTTCCACACCGAAAGAATAATCAGCGAGTAGAGCACCACATTCGGATCATTGAGCCACCTCACTGATTCAAAACCCAGAAAATTCAAAATGCTATTGAGCGACCCATACTGCGGATGATAGATATAGAGCCACACCGCCGAAAGCGCCACCATCGACGTCACCGACGGCGCAAAGCTCACCGTCCTCACAAACTGATTCCACTTTGTACTCTTTGTGATTAACAAAGCCACCAGAAAACCCAAGACCATATTGAGCGGCACATAAAGCACCAAATACTTCAGATTTACCAACAAAGCATTCCGCAAGCCCGTATTCGTAAACAAGCGTTGATAATTTTCCCAGCCCACGTTTCTAGCCGGCTGCACCATGTTCCAATTCTGGAAACTCAAAAACACATTCTGAGCGATGGGCTTAAAGTTAAAAAGGATAATCAGCACCAGTGCAGGCAAGACAAAAATCCAACCCGCAACATTCTTCTTCAGTAGTCTCTTCCGATTACTCGTCATATACTCGTCCTATCCGCTTGTCGTTTGGTGCTTAGCGCTTGGCGCGAGCAAGAGCTACGCGCAGCTGCGCTTCGTTTCGCAGCATTTCGCAGCACTTCGCAGCCTGAAGTATAGTCACCCATTGTTTGATTCTCGTTAAGAAAAAGTAAGAAGCCTGTAATGCAACAGATTTCTATAGAATGTGCATTTTCTGCACAGCTAGCCCATTAAGGCCTTACATTTCAAGGAATTCATCATCCCTAATTGACAAGTAAAGCCCTATTCTTTGGCTATCGCACAAGCGCTAGTGCATCTGAGAATGTTATGTTTTAGTAAGAACAACCGCTCATAGCGAAGGTCTTTGGGTTCTTGCTGTTTGTGTTTGCTGATCGCTGTTGATTTCTGATTATCTGGGGAGCGAGGGCAGCTTTTGGTTGTGTTATTGGTGCGAGGTGATTATATAACTACTTACTTGGACAAAACTCGTCTCGATCCGAGTTCAACATATTACCTGTTAGCGAATTCTCTTCGAATCGGACTCGAATCGCCCCGATCGGGTATAGCGGAGCGGATTTTGTCACCACTTTGCCCCAAAAACGCATCGCCACCTTGGATCCAGACAAGTTTTGTCCACCAAAACATGTTACGCTCGCAATCTTCATATCTTGTTGCTTAATTTCAGCTTAAGAATCGCGACCAAACAACTCGATCAGCACAACAGTTAAGCCACAACTCAATAGTCACCCTCGAATGATGTGTTAATTTCGATTTTTTCAGTGTTCGCGGGTAGTTTTCGGCGGCGAGATGCGATGATGGCAATTACATAACTACTTACTTGGACAAAACTCAGCGATATCCGAATTTAACATATTATCTTTCGTTGAATTTTCATCTGAAGGCCGAAAAATCGACCCGATCGGGTATAGCGGAGCGGGTTTTGTCACTGGTTTACCTCAAAAACTCGTCGCCAACTTGGATATGTCTGCGTTTTGTCCACCATAACTTATTACATAGCGGTTTTGCCCCTCTTGCCACCTACGATTCAGCGGAAGAGAGGGATATCACCCGAACACGCACCGAATACAAGAGTCCCTTCCGCCAAAAACATCAAATCAGCGCAAGGATTACCCTCCACTACATCACTTCAAACAAGGAACACATGAGTCGCTGTAGATATCAGCCGGAACAACAAGATTCACTACCGCATCCAGCTACCTGCCTAAGAAGAAGCTCACTGCAAACAACAAGTGTTCGTTAACGGTAGTTATTCTCGAAATTTATTTTACGTGGCGGAAAGAACTCTCGTATCATCGGTGTGCTCTACTCGATATCCGCAATAGCCACTTCTTCGAGACAGCTAGGCGTTTCGTCGAAAGAAAGAGGATCTCTTTTACCTCTTAATAAAGATAAGATTGTCTTGAAAATCCTAAGACGACTCAACGCTCTCCACGCCCCCCTATCGCACAAGTGTTAGCTCACCCTTGAAACGTTTACGTTATACTGTCGACAAGAAAACGGAACCAGAACCACTGCATGTCCAACATGCATCGTGCGTCGAGCAAAACAAAACAAAAACAATAAACAAAAAAACCAAGCACCGCACACCAAACATTCAACAAACAAACCTTAGGAGGTCACACATGGCTGATCAATATCCGGACTTACAATTCAGTAAATTCAATAGCCAAGATGCTTATGCGCTTGGGACGCAAATAGTCGAAGCAACGCTAGAACAAGGAATCGCGTTAGGTGTGGAAATCTTCGTCTTTGGCCGAACCTGCTACCAATACTTACCCGACGCCTTGGGAATCGATAAAGCAGACTGGTTGAAGAGGAAGAGGAACTCCGTACTCTATTTTGGGATGTCGACTGCGGCGCTATACGAGAAATGCAAGCATGATGAAAGTCTTCTGGTCACTAAGTACGCGAGGAAACTTGAAGACTACACCCTGACGCCTGGAAGCATTCCCCTCCGCCTGAAGGATTCCGGTTTGGTTGGTGCGATCACGGTGACCGGGCTTGCGCCAGAGGATGATCACCGATTCGTGTCGGAGCAGGTGAAACGATACTTTGACCAAGTAGAAAAGGCGGAAAACAAGTGAGCCGATTAACGCAAAGTTTTTCACAGCTGTTCTCACTAGATAGTAATCCTCTAGATAAGAAGCTCAATCTGCGCTTCTTTACAACAGCTATGGTCATGATGGTGGCCAGAGCCGTCATCCTCCTGACGCCGATTTTCTATGCGGTCGTGATTCAGAACATGACCTTCATGGCGCTCCTAAATGAGAGCTTGTTCTATCATCTGTACTATCTGCTGGCTTTCTTCGACCTCCTCTGTTTCGTCGAGACCTATTATATGAAGAAACAGTTGGAAGCCGATCCTACCGTGCCGACGACTTGGGGCTTTTTTCTCACGGTTTTCATTGCACAGGCCATTACGCTGAATGCCATGTCGGTGGGTATGTTTGTGATCTTCCTCGTCCAGAACAAGGGCAAGATTTTGCTGAAGGAGAAACTGCGGGCGCTTGACACGAAACGGTGGATTCTCGTGGCGGTGAATGCCCTCGTCTTGGCAGGGGCTTTGGCCATATTCTTCTATATGCTTTATCTCTACGCAAGTAGATCGTAAGGGTCAGGTGGCCAAAGCCGCCTGAGGCAGCTTTGGCAAACGAGGTTGATTGTGAAACAGCTCTATCGACAGAAAAGGATCATTGAGGTTTTACTCGAACAGGACAGCTATATCACGATCGCGAAGCTGGCCGCAACACTTGATGTGTCCAGTCGGACGATACGAAACGAACTCAATCGCCTGAAACCGATTCTCCAAGACATGGGCCTAGAGCTCATGACGAAACCTGGAAGTGGCGTGTATTTGGAAGCGGATCTGAGCACGAAACTGACAACACGCCATCTGATCGGTCACATGGATTTTTCCGTCAATGAGAAATACGGTTTCAGTCCTGAGCAAAGGCAGAATTACATTCTTCTCAACGTCCTGACCTCCGATGAACCGATCAAAGTCAGCGAGATCGAAAAGGATCTTTATATCAGTCGAGCGACTGCCTTCAATGATTTCACGGCGGTAGAAGAACGCTTGACTAGGTACAAAATCGGACTTCTGCGCCACAAAAATTCAGGAATCACAGCCACTGGTAAAGAGCGGCACATCCGTACTTGTCTTCTGGACCTGCTGTTAACCGATGACGATATGGAGGCTTTTACCCAAGTGATGAATGGCGAATCCATCACGGAACGGCTTCTCTTCCCTGGCCTACAGATCAACAGTCAATTTCTTGCCCTGTTCTGCAAACAAATGCAAAGCATGGACTATTTTCGCAAAACCCAATTGTCACTGGGTGAGAAGTCGAGACTCGTCTTACGTTGCTTAATCTCAGCCAAACGCTATGCCAAAGGCCACGAAGTGCATGTCTCCTCTGAACTGCTCACAGAATTGCAAAGTCTGCATCCTTTAGAGGATGTCCTTCAGATCCTTGCCCCTATTGAAGCACAGAATCGGATCAGTCTTTCCGAACAAGAGAAGCGTTACTTGCAAGTCTTTTTCTTAGCCGCGGATGGCAGTTATGTAGCCACCACGGAAGGGAAAACCTATGCAACGGATCTGGTCCAATCCTTCATCAGCGATTGGTCCACACAAACCTCCTTTGCGCTCACGGAAGATTCGGTTCTGGCCACAGACCTCTATGAGAACCTCTTACGCATGGAGACACGATTTATCTTCGGTATCCATTCTGAGTTTTCATTAACAGAAGAAATCAAGAACGCCAATCCCAGCTACTTTCCGATGGTACAAGAGAGTCTGAAGCCACTTGAAGAGAAATATGGCTTCCTAGGTTCCGATGAGGAAATCGCAAGACTCGTCTTAAACCTCGTATCGGCCTTGAAACGTCAAACGAGCTTACTGAAGATCCTCCTTTTCTGCCAACTTGAGATGTCGCTGATCCAAGTCATGAAAGAAGATTTACTCCTCAATTTCGGGAGTCTCGAGATTGAATGCGAACGAAACCTCTATCAGCTCCAGAAACGAAAGCTCGATGATTTCGACCTGATCTTGTCCAATTCAACCCTTCATATGAAGACTTCGACGCCCATGCTCACCATTCCAGCTTTGCTAACGGCAAAAGATGTTTCCAGACTCCACGAAACATTCTACAAGCTTCGCCAAGCCAAGCTCAAAAGTCCAAAACTTGCACCATTGAAGTTACCGCATGATAAGAGCCAAAAGCTTGTCTAGCTACCCTCGTAGTGCCTATACTAAAGACAGATTCCGACGTATTGCTTGTGCATCTATCCTTATGAATTTTTTGGAGGTTTACCCGAATGAAACACATCAAAATTGCAGCTGGTTTAGCCCACGTAGACTACGGCCACATCGCCGACATTGTGAAAGAAGCCACCGAAGCCGGTGCCGATTATATCCATTCTGATGCAGCCGATATGCACGATCTTCGCAACATGAAACTCATGGGTGGCCACCAGGTGATCGCCGGCATGCGTCCCTACACGGATCTGCCAATTGAGTGCCACATCTACACCGTAAGCATGGATGTCATGTTCATCGACCAGATCGCAGCTGCCGGTGCCAATATGCTCGTCATTCCTGCCGAACACTTCCTCGGCGCACAGCTTGCCTACATCATCAATTGGTGCCGTGAAAGAGGTTTGAAAGTCGGCCTGACACTCGGCTGCTACACACCACTCAGCTTCGTCGAAGAATCCATCTACGATATTGATCGTCTCCACATTGTTACGCACGGCGTCGATGAGACCGACGGTGCCGATAACTGGGGCTGGCGCAGATCCGTTCCTGATTTGATCAAGCGCGCACGCAAGATGATCGACGAGAAGAACCCGAAGTGTGAACTCGCCATCGACGGCGGCCTCCGTGCCGATAACATGGATCCTTTAATTGCTTGTAACCCGGATGTCATCGTCCTTTCCTCGGCCATTTTCAAAGATCCCGAGGGCATCACCGCCGGTGTCAAACGTTGCCGTAAAGCGATCGACGAATCCGCTGCCAAATACAATCTGTAAGCCACAGCGCATCCCAGCGCACGCACAGCACTTGTCAAGTACAGTTCATGTACTGAACCACATCATCACATAGGGACAATGCCAAAGCCACCTCGCCTAGCGAGTAAACGCCTAGGCTTTGTCCCTTTTCAAAAGGGGAACTATGTCAGTCGAAACAGTAGAAGCAAAGAAAAAACTCAGTGCCAAAGAATGGGCCAACGACCTTTTTTGGATTACCATCAGTGCCTTCCTAACCGCCGTTACGGTCAATCTTCTTTTCATGCATACCGATCTCGCGCCAGGTGGTTTGACCGGTTTATCCATAATCCTCTCAACCATCACCAAGATCCCGCTCGAATACATGACCCTAATCGTTTCCGTTCCTCTTCTCATTCTGGGCATGTTGGTCATTGGTTCGAAGTTTGGCATCAAAACTCTTTACATCACCCTCATGACACCCCTTTTCATCAGGCTGGTCCCGAAAGTCAATCTGATGGCCGCCCTCCCCTTCATCGCCCAATTGATCATTGCGATGGTCCTTGGCGGCATCCTCATCGGCTTCTCCATCGGCACAGCCCTTCGCCACGACTGCGCAACCGGTGGCACAGACCTCTTAGCCATCCTCATCAAGAAACTCATCAAAGTCGGCGAAGTAACCACCATCGTCTTCATTTGCGACGGCTTAATCATCATCTTCTCCGGCCTGATCGCTCAGAATATCCTCGTCTCCGTCTTCAGCTTCCTTACGCTGATGATCATCATTCCAACCATCCGCATTAGCAGCGGCCAAGGTCTACGCAAGAAGGCCTAGGCCCGATCACCTCATAAAGGAGTTACCGATGTCCAAGTACTACCAACCCACGAAAATCCACTTCGGTGCAGGGAGTCTTGAAAGGCTTCCGGCTTTGGCCAAAGCCTACGGCACCACTTGCTGCCTCGTGACAACCGAGAACGTCCCGCCACTTCAGTCCCTCTTCGAAAGGGTCAAGAAGCTCCTCGAAGAACAGGGGATCCGAGTCATTCATTTCGATAAAGTCGAACCCGATCCGCACAGTGAGATGCTTGAGCAAGGCATCCAATTACTCCGCGAGAACCCGGTCGACTTCCTCGTCGCCGTCGGTGGGGGTAGTAGTATCGATAGTGCAAAGGCCCTCGCCTTTACCTATGGGCTAGCCGAGGTCAATTGGCAGGCCCTCTTCGACGTCTACAATAGCCCTTTCGAAAATCCGGCTGCCCCTTCCGATCAAGTCCTCCCGATCCTCGCCATTCCAACCACATCCGGTACCGGCTCGCAAGTCACCCAAGCCTCCGTGGTTACCCATGCCGGCGAGAAACTGACCTTTTATCATCAGGTGCTTTTTGCCAAAGAAGCCATCTTAGACTCTGAGCTCTTACTGACGATGCCGCGTGGTTTAACTGCCATGAGTGGTTTCGATGCCTTTACCCATGCCTTCGAGAGCTTCATCAGCAGGAACGGCACCAGCTTGAGTCGCTTGGATTCACAAAATTCGTTGCGCCTCATCTTCCGTAACCTCCCCGTGGCCATCGATGAACCCACGAACCTGGTAGCTCGCATGAACATGTCGCTGGCGGATACTTTGGCCGGAAAAGCCTTATCGAATGGCGGCGCCGAAGCCCCTCACCCGCTATCTGAACTGATTGGCAGTTTCGTCCGCGTCCCACACGGCCAAGCCCTGGCCAGCGTGTACCCGGCATTTCTGCGAGCAAGCGCAGAGAAATATGCCGAGCCCTATGCAGAAATCCTCTCGTTGATGCGCGAAAACAGCGCCTTTTTGACCGATGAAGCGGACCTGGCTTCCGCAGTTGAAACCTTCCTTACGGTCATCGGTTTGCGGAAAACCCTTCCCGAACTAGGTGTGACCGACGAGATTTTCGGCCAGATCCTCGCCCATCCCATGCTGGACCACCTCCCCTTCGGCGATTGCGCTTATTTGCGGGGCATCTTGGAAGCCTCACGTTAAGAAAGGGATCGTCTATGACTGCGGAACAGATCTTAGCGCGCATCGAGCCGCTTCTTGACGAGCGTTTAGTCGCTTGGCAAGAAGATTTGGCCCTCCTGGTCAAGCAAGCATCCGTCCGTGATCTAGCGACCGTTTCAGAAGACGCACCTTTTGGCTCCGGAGTCCGCGCTGCCTTCGATGCTTTCGCTAGGATTGCCCAGAAACTTTCATTCGCCGTCACTGATTTCTCTGGTTACGCCATCGATGCCCGCTTGACCGATGCGGATCATTCTATCGATTATGTCGCCGTGCTTGGTCACCTAGACGTTGTCGCAGCTGGATCTCCTGCCGATTGGCAAAGTGAGCCATTTACACTCACTCAGCGAGATGGCTACCTCTATGGACGCGGGGTGAACGATGACAAAGGACCCTTACTTCTTTGCCTCTACGCCGCTTCACTGTTAAAGGAGATTGGTTTTCCATTTCACGTACCCCTGAGAATTATTGCCGGCGGGGCAGAGGAAACCACCTGGGAATGTGTGAATCATTACTTCCGCGTCAATCCCCAGCCACTAACTGCTTTCAGTCCGGATGGGAACTTCCCGATTGTTACCCATGAACTGGGAATGCTTGACCTCACATTGACCTTTCAACCCATGGAACAGGACGTGTTATATACCGAGAACAGCATGCCTCTTCTGAAACTCGCTTCGCCGCCTGCTGAGCACAAGGTCTGTGCGGAACTGCGGCTTTGGCCTAAAGAAACTACGAGTGAAGAGCCCTTCCTGACCTACAGGGGGAAAAGTGCCCTGTCCCGCCATCCGGAGCGAGGCCTCAATGCCATCGATCTCGCCCTTCCTTTTTTGAAAGTGGATGGTCATGCCATGCTCGAATTCTACAAGATGTTCTGTTATGCCGATGGGGAGGCTTCGACGAAGAAACTTCTCGGTCTCCTGACCGCGGCGCCTCCTGATGCGCAGCTCTTCACACAAACGGCGACATCCATCGAGTACGATGCAGACGTGGCAACACTCACGCTCGATCTTCGCTACCCTCACGGCTTCCCCGTCGAGACCTTCTTGTCTGCCTTACAGGCAGCACTCTACGGAGCCAGTTTTACTGTGGAGCGACACCTCAAGCCACTTTATGTCGACCCTTTCAGCCCATTAGTTCAAGACCTTTCCGCTGCCTACGAGTGCGTGATGGGGCATCCATTAGGGGCTACAGGGGCCAAAGGCGCCGCTTCCTACGCCAGAGCACTTTCGAATGGTGTCAGTTTCGGTCCCACATTTCCGGATGAGGAGCCAGGCAGTCACTTCCCTAATGAACGTTTTTCGCTTGCCTCGGCGCGCAAACTATTGAAGATTTATGCAGTGAGTATAGCGAAGCTATGTGGTGAGAATGTTCACGGAATATTTTCGGCCTAGACTTGAAAGTATAATTTTTGCCTTAATGTTTTGGCTAAAACGTTGAAGGATCAGCGCAAATTCCCCTCTTCCCTCATGCTAAACTGTGGAAAAGATCTGTAGAAGTAGGCGCTTTATTGCGGTATTTTTACAGAAATTTCAGTAGAACGAGGTGTTCACAATGGCAAAATCAAAAGTGAACCTTCAGGCAAAATTGCAGACATTCTCGGGAGCCATGATGGTTCCGATCATTCTGCTTGTGCTTGTCGGTTTCTATGTTGGTATCGGCGCAGGCTTGACCAACTACATCCTACCTGAGGGTAGCTTCGTAGCCACTTTGGTCAATATGTTGGTTTCCTTAGGCTTCATGTTCATGAACAACTTGCAGCTGTGGTTCGCAGTCGCAATCGCCTTTACTTTGGCCAAAAAGGAAAAAGGCTGGGCGGCTTTTGCCGGCGTCATCATGTACATGTCGATGATGACCGGAATTCAGAACTATGCCGGAGCCATGGGCTTCACTGCTGACTCAACGACTGTTGAAGCGCTGATGGCCACCGGGAATTACACGCAAGAAGCGGCGATGAACTTCAATGCTCTCTGGGGTACTTCACTCGGCTTCTTCGGCTATAACATGGGGATATTCTCCGGAATTATCGCCGGTCTGATCACAGCATGGCTGCACAATCGTTTCGTAGACACGACATTCCCGGCCATGTTTGCGTTCTTCCAGGGTACTAAGTTCGTCATCATCATGGTGACCTTAGTCTCCATCCCACTCAGCATCTTGATTTACTATGTCTGGCCTTTCATTGGTCATGCGCTCCAGGGCCTTACTTCAATCATCGGTTCGACCGGACTCTTCGGTACCTTCCTCTTCGGAACCATGGACAAGATGCTCTTGCCATTCGGTATCCACCACTTGATCGCCTTCCCTATTGAGTATTCTGCGGTTGGCGGTACCATGACCATTGACGGTGTGCTCTATGAAGGCGTTCGTAACATCATGAACGGTCAAGCCGCCAGTGCCACGGCAACCGGCTACATCACCAGAAACTTCACCTCTGGTCGTATCTTGTTCCAGTTGGCTGGCCTACCGGGTGTTGGCTATGCTTTCTATCGGACCGCTAGACCGGAGAATCGCAAAAAGGTTGCGGCCATCCTGGTTCCTGCAATCCTGACACTCGCACTCGTTGGTATCTCTGAGCCGATCGAGTATACCTTCCTCTTCGTCGCTCCGGCTCTCTACTTCTTAGTCTATGCTCCCCTTTGCGGACTTTGCTACGTGATTGCCGAAGCCTTCGCCATCAGCATCAATGGTCATGCGCTCTTCTTCATGATCCCGAACCTCTTCCAGCCGAATAAGGTTCATGCGATGCCGCTTCTCTTCCTCCTCCCGCTGACCTTCCTCGTCTATTTCTTCATCTTCAAATTCCTCATTGTGAAATTCGACTTGAAGACGCCTGGACGTGCGTTGGAATCTGGTGACATCAAGTTCATGTCCAAGAAGGAATACAAAGAGATCAAAAAGGGAACCGCGCTAGGTGATCTCTCGGAGAGCAGTTCCTCTGCAGCCGATGAAAGCCTCGAAGCGCTGATCGTCGAAGCCTTAGGTGGTGCGGACAATATTGATAGCGTGACAGCCTGTGCCACACGCCTTCGTGTCCAAGTCAAAGACGGTTCCGTTGTCCCGGATGACGCAGCTTGGAAAGAGCACTTAGAAGCCATCGGCGTCGTCCGCTCTGACGAAAACCGAAGCCTACAAATCATCTACGGGGTCCGCGTTGGTGGCATCCTAACCAAGATCAAAGACCTTTTAGGCCTCGACTAATCAGTCTATCTAGATCGCAGAAACGGCCTCCTTGCAGGCCGTTTCTTTATCTGATTTCTTTATCGCAATCTCTTCATTGCAATCGATTCGTCGCAATCTCTTCCCATTCACACTCTAGAAAAGGAGAAATCCACTATGTTCGACAAACTCAAGAAAATGTTTGGCAATAAAGCCAACACCGAAGATTTCAAAGCCCCCCTAAAAGGCAAACTCGTTGCCGTACAAGATGTTCCAGACCCAACCTTCGCTGAAGAAATGCTTGGCCCCGGCTTCGCCATTATTCCTACAGAGGGTAAGCTTTATGCCCCAACCGCCGGTTCGGTTACGCTTGTCTTCGATACACTCCATGCCATCGCCATCACCACCGAAGCCGGCGCCGAAGTGATCTTCCACGTGGGCCTTGATACCGTCAAGGAAAATGGCGCTGGCTTCACAGCCCATGTTGCCGTTGGTGATCAAGTGAAGGAAGGCGACCTTCTTCTCACATTCGACCTCGATGCGCTAAAGGCCAAAGGCTACAATCTGATCACCCCTGTCGTCGTGACCAATAAAGCTTCGTTTTCAAACTTTGCCATCGCTACAGACAAACTCAACCAAAACGTCAGCCCTGCCGATGTCGTCTACACGGTTACGCTTGCTTAACTGTGTTTTGTTGCGGATCGCTGTCACCGCTGCCACCGCTGCCACCGCTTCGTGAAGTGTTGGCAGCGGTGTTTGCGTTGATTACGTTGATTACGTTGACAGAGTTGATTACGTTGGGGCCGGCCGATCATTACATAACTACTTACTTGGACAAAACTCAGCGATATCCGAGTTTAACATATTATCTTCCGCTGAATTTTCATCTGATGGCCGAAAAATCGCCCCGATCGGGTATAGCGGAGCGGTTTTTGTCACCCTTTTACCTCAAAAACTCGTCGCCAGCTTGGATATGTCTGAGTTTTGTCCACCATAACTTATTACACAGTCGTTTTACCCCTCTTGCCGCCTACGATTCAGTGGAAGAGAGGGATATCACCCGAACACGCACCGAATACAAGAATCCCTTCCGCCAAAAAACATCAAATCAGCGCAAGGATATTCCTCCACTACATCGCTATGTACGAGTCGCTGTGGAATTCAGCCTGAAGAACAGGATTCGCTACTGCAGATCGGCTCAGTCGAGTAGGCCGAAATGGGCTAGGGCATTGGCGATGCCATTGTCGAGGATGTCGGTGGTGATGTAATCGGCTTGGTCTTTTAAGATTGGGTCGGCGTTGCCCATGGCTACGCCAAGGCCGGCTAGCTGAATCATTTCTATGTCATTGTGGTTATCGCCGATAGCAAAGCACTCGTCTGCAGAAAAACCTAGATGGTCGAGGAGGAAGTGGAGGCCGGCGGCTTTGGTCACATCATAAGAGAGAAGGTCTGCGGCCTGCGTAGTGATTGGGGCTAGGAAGCAGTCGTTGCGGAAGACTTGGGTGAACGAAGCGATTTTCTCGGGGGTTGAAAAGATGCAGCCGCCGCTCGGGGTTTCTTGGGTGTGGGCAGCGCGAGTCGCGAACTCCCAAGTGACGCCGGTGTCCTGGGTTTGCTTCGAAAAGGGTATGAAGACGGGGTCGTCGACATAAATGTACTCATGCGTGCTGGATTTCCACATGAGGCCGATCTGCTGGGCCTCGCAATAAGTGGAGACGCGCGCTACGAAGTCGGGGTTGAAGCGGATGGTGCGTAGAAGGGTTTGATCATCGGTTTTTATGACGGTTGCGCCATTGTTGCCGATCATGTAGTGGGCTTTGATGCCATGTTTGGCGAGCGTCTTGTTTGCGGAGACGGGACGGCCTGAGGCGATTACGATGGTTGTTCCTCGCTTCCTAAGGGACTCGATGGCTCGGATGGTCGAGTCCGGAAAGGTTTTCGATGGGTTGTGGAACAAGGTTCCGTCGATATCAAATACAGCGATGCGGATCATGGTGCGGCTCCCTTTCTTCTCTGATTCTTCTCTGTGTATTCTCTGTTTATTCTACGCAAATGTGCTTGAGAATAGTATGCCAGATTATGGCGGTGGCGTCAGGACTTTGTTGCTAGGTGGTGGGGGCCCATTTGCAGTAGGAATATCCCGCCTAGGTGGGGGATTCCAAGTGCATTTGGGGGAAGGGGCAGGCGGCTTTGGCCAAGGAATGATTGAAATCAAGGCATAAAGAAAGGGGGTACGTGTGTACCCCCCGTTTGTGCCGAGTGAGCGCTTAGCGATCGGTCTTTCGGCGCTTGAGAATGACGAGGATGGCTGCCATAAAGAGAAGAGCTACGGCGGTTGCGATCGTTGTGTCTGTAGGGGCTTCCCCTGTCTTCGGAACGTCAGATTCGCTCGTTCCGGTGGGTGAAGTGCCTGACGTTTGCGGGCTGGGAGTCGTGGGGCTTTCGCTCGGAGAAGTCGGAGAAGTTGTAGAAGTCGGCGAACTCGGAGAAGTGCTGTCTACGGTAGTGGGCGTTGTCGTTGGCTCACTGGTTTCCGACTCGTTAGTCTCGTTAGGGTCTGTTGCTTCGGTGGTTTGCCCTGTGGTCTCTGAGGTGGTCGGCTCTGTGGTCTCCGAGGTGGTCGGATCTGTGGGCGCTGCTGCTTTCGTTGAAACAAGGCCAAACAAGACTCCGCTGTCATTCGTGTAATAGAGTGTCCCGTCTTGCCCGATTACCACGCTGGATGTTGTGTAATTTTGCGCATCAGCAGGAGGTTGGAAGGCCGTGCTGACTTCCTTGCCATCGTAGACTAAGACCCTGCCTTTTGAGGCGTTTTCCGTGAAGTAGACAAAGACTTGGCCGGTGGAGCCAGAAACATCAGAGCCAGCTACTTCGGAGCCAGCTACTTCGGAACCAGCTGCACCAGAGCCTGAATCAGCGGGTCTGGCAACAACCAGTGGCGTCGCTTGAACAGGGCCTTGGGTCTCATACGTAGCGAGCACGGTCATCGTTGCGAGATCAATCACATGGAAGCCACTAGAGCTACCGACGTAGGCTTTTCCATCGTAAATGGCTGGTGTCGACGTTGACCTTGTGCTGAACTTTACTTTTTGCAGCGTACCGAAACGGCCGAGGGTAGCATCATAGGCGACTTGGTAGAAGTGCCCTGCCAGATCCGTGAAATAGAAAAGGTCACCTTGTTTGACAAGGGTGGAGCGAACTTTTTCATTAATGTTGAGACTGGTGATGTCCTTCCCTGTCGCTTCATCGATTGCGAGTAGAAGGCCATCTTCACCAGCGATAAGTAGTGCATTTCCGGACTTTACAGCACCGCTCCAATAGAAGCCGCCAGGGATATCACGCATCCAACGGGTCTGGCCAGTGGCCATGTTGACACTACGTAGCAAGCCACCTGTCGTATTTGGATCGATCGATGCCATAGTGGCAGAATAGACATAACCGTCTGCAATCAAAGTGCTGGAGTTGTTCTGCACATCGAAATATACGGGCTGCCATTCACCACTGAAATCTCCTGGGACAACAGGTTCCCAGGTAACGTATTTTTGGGTGTCTGCAACCCACTGTGTCTGCATATTCTGTGCGTTAACAGCCTGTAAGGCGCCACCCTGAAGCGGGACGACGACCATTCCATTCGCATAGGCAAGGCGAGCAAAGTAACCAATGGATGTACGTAAGTCTGTGGTTTCGAGGATGTGTCCGGCTTTGTCTAGCTTATACAACTTATTGGCATTGGCGACGAAAATGGTGTCACCAATGACAAGCAAATCGGAGTTGTAGCTGGTGCCCCATTCATCTTTTTCACCGACTTGCGTGTGCCAGCTGGCTTCTTTTGCCGGAACGGTGATGGCATCGGTTTCATAGAGAGCATTATTGTTGCTGTCTTTGCCAAAGTTCGTCCAATGATCAGGCGTCTCAACGAGGTCGATCGGTTCTTCCGGTGATTCTTGGGCAACACCGTAGGGGTACGTTGGATCGTTCATGAATTCCCAGATGACAACGTCATTGGCCTGGAGAATATAGGAACCGGCCATCACTTCGCCAACTTGCCGATTCCCCTCGCCATCCAAGTAATACCACAGCCAAGAGGAGCCCACACCATTCGTAATTTGGTATGTATTGGTTCCCATGCCAGGGACAGTAATGGACTCAAGGAAGCCATAAGGTGCTTTCAAGTAAAAGCCCTCTTCCGGACGATTGAGTAATTGTTCTGTAAGTTCCATCAGGGACGTACCCGCTGGAACGCGGAACGATTCCGTGTACCATTCACGATGGGCACTTGCATGATCGGCTGCTTCCTTGATGGGGGATGAACCGATGACCTGGAAGGTACCACGGACGAAGCCCTCATCCGGGTCGGCCCCTGACTCACCAAGCACTTTGAGAGTCGCTGTTACGGGCCTGTAGACGAGGCTTCTGATGATTTGGGCGGCTTTACTGTGATCAGTCGGGTCAAGTGTGGCCGCATATTTTGCAAAGGTCTGGTGCGTCAATGCACTTTCTATGGTAACGGTCGTGTCGTATTTCGGTTTACTAACGAGACGAAGCGACTCATGAGCGATGAGATCCGGTCGACTCGATTTGAACAAGCGGTAGGCCTCTTGCCCCTCTGAACCTTCGAGCGCTGTCGGTGCCACATGCTTGTCACTTCGATCTTGATAGCTACGAATCCACTCCAGCTCCGTGCCATTGGCGGCATACCTTACTTCTTGAAAGCTTGCCAAACTCGATTCAATCTCATTCGGATCAGAATTCTGACTACCCAAAATCCCTGCAGGATAAGAAGCCAGCGCATCCTCCATCAGACTTTGCGCTGATTCTAGCTCTTCTAAGGTAAGTGGCTCAACGGTGTATGTACCGATCACTTTTGTAGCAAACTCACCCGTGTCATTATCGGTCAGCTTCGCTGTTAAAGTAACCTCGACTGGCTCACCGCCCGGTAAAGGCCGATACACATAACCACGATACATCTGCGGTCTAATCACGTTTGGTTCCGAACTGATGATCTCGAGCGTTTTGTTTTTCAGATCCGTATTGAGGTCTCGGCTTGTCGCAAATTGCAAGTCGGAGGCCACCATCTTGCCAGTCGTGCTCAGCGGAGCAGTTGTCGTCGTGCCGAACAATTTAATCTGCGTCGCCCGATACGGGTTGAGAATCTGCTGCAAGGTTCTAGCATCTTCCCTTGCCGGAATCGTGATGCGATATCGTGAAGTACTGTAGTAGAAATCCAAACCAGCACTCGTTCGGCTCGTGGCAACCTTGGCATAGCCAACATACTGCCTAAACTCGAGTTCACCAGTGACTGTCAAATAAGATTGAGAAAAATTCAACGTATAAGGCGCCAAGTACCCGCTAACACTTACGGCTCGGTTGCCCGCGATATCCGGAATCCACTTCGGTGTTTCGATGTTGAACCAGCTGGCTGAAGGTTTGGCAATCGTAACACTCGAAGTCATCTCATCGAAAGAAACATTCGTCCCTCTAACCTGTGCCTCCGTGACCTCATGCTCCGCCATCTGTCGTTTAATCGATTCAGGATCCCAAGCCACTTGTGTTTTAATCAGGAAATCCTTCGAAACACCATCCTTGGTGAGCGTGTATTCCGTCTGTAATTGGACCGAGTGCATGCCGGAACTCATCGTCGCGAAGTCTCGATCAATGAAATGAATGGTCCCGTCTGCATCGACTCCAGCATTGTACTCCTCGCGTGAATCGGGGGTTTTCACGCTGACTTCAATGCCCGTGTAGCCCTTATCCGCCATCATTTCTTTGACCACATCGTTTGCGTTCTTGTCCTGACCGGAAATCGGGAAGAAGTTTGACGAGTTCCAGGCCTGCGAGCCGGAAAAACTATTGTCCACCGCTTCCAAAAGGTAGGCCTCGATCTCGGCTGTGTCTGCGCTAGTGGGTGTGTCCATGCCTTCTGCCTCTGTAGGAGTCGGCAGCTCCTCCACCACAGCACTTGTGCCAGAAGGTGTTTCACTCGTTTCACTCGTGACCGCTTGGACGGCCAAAGCCGCCGGAGCCACCATCCCTACGACCAGTCCTATGATGAGTATCCATAGGCTGATGCGCGATTGTTTCGTCTTCTTCATGATGCACCTGCTCTTTCTTTATTGGTATTGAATTTGAATCGGTTCTTGGGTAGCTTCTAGGGTTGACTCTTTGGTTGACTCTTGCATTGACTCTTGCGTTGCGAAATGTTCACATGAAAAAATCCCTCCTGCACAAGATGGCGGGAAGGATACAACACTATCGCGAAATAGTTGAAGTCTGTCTCTCCCACCGAAAGATAGCTGTTCGTTAGTGATCTGGCAGGTCTCCTGACTTCATGCACTACGCTCATGCCTTCCCGGAAAACCAGTGGCGTAAAATGAGCGTTTCATGATCACAGTAGCGGGGGCTGTTACAGACTTTCACTGTATTCCCTATTATCTGCCTGCAACATAGCGTTTCAGGCAGCACCAAGATCTATTGAATTGATAGTAAAGCACCCCGATAAAATAATCAAGGCCAACATAGCCCAAAGTACAGTCTGAAATTCGCAAGGAGGGAGCACTTTTTGCACAGAGAGGATAAGTAACAACTTACCCTGGTCAGGATTTGTTGTTTTACACGTCAATCATATTATCCATCAGCTGATTTTCCCGGAAATGCCCCCCCAAAAGGTGTTTTGAGGGCTGATAAATCGAAAACCAGACCTTGGATAATATGTTAATCATGGACAGCGACGAATCTTGACCACCTTATCATGTTATCTATCTGTTTTCTCACTCCCCTACCCGTCTACGATTCAAGAAATGCGGGATAGCGACCGAACACAAGAAAGCTGACTGCCCAAAACTCAAATCAACACCAGGATTCTCCTCCAGCACCACGAAAGACACTGAATACCTGAGCCGCCTACATGGGTAATAACTTACATGGACAAAACTCTGCGATATCCTAATTTAATATATTATCTTTTGCTGAATTTTCTTCTGCAGGCTGGAAAAATGCCCTGATCGGGTATAGTGGAGCGGGTTTTGTCACCGGTTCACCTCAAAAACTCGTCTCCAGCTCGGATATGTCTTAGTTTTGTCCACTTTACCTTGTTATCTATCGTTTTTACCCACCTTGATATTTATAAATCACCCCAATTCCCTAAATTTTCATAGTCTACGCC
>CAZCLL010000015.1:3502-27027 GCA_964499555.1 uncultured Fastidiosipila sp. | reverse complement strand
AAAGAGAATATGTTAAACTCGGATATCTCGCAGTTTTGTCCACTATAACTTATTATGGTTTTTGCAATAAGATAGAACGCTCTTCGCAATCACCGTTATCAACGCCTCTCCTTTACACTTGTGGTTACGACCGCCAAAAAATCCGTACTACTGCAGGAAAATGCCACAAGTACGGGCCTTACTTGAGTTTTGCAATGATTTATCGGATAGTCGAAAACGTAATAGGTAGTAAACAATAATTTTTGCGGAAGCCTTCTCACTCCGCCCCCCACTACTCCCTCCGCCACCGCTTTTGCCGCCCTCCCACTACTTCCCTAGCGTCATCCAAAGCCTCATCCAACCACTCCCACTTCTTCCTCCCCAGCGAAAAAATTTTCGCAGAACTTCATAAATAAAGTTCTGCGAAAGAGTGAAAGGGTGGAGGTTACTTCTTTTCGGTACTTCTTTTCGCAGAACTTTATAAATAAAGTTCTGCGAAAAGTAAATGTTATGGATTACTGATAGACCGCAGCAATTGTTGCGAAGTCGTCGGCTTTTAGAGAAGCACCGCCGACGAGGCCGCCGTCGATGTTGGTCTGGGAGAAGAGGCCGGCGGCATTCTCGGCGTTGACGGAGCCGCCGTAGAGGATTCGGGTTTGCTCGGCAACATTTTGCGAATAGAGCATAGCGATTTCGGCGCGAATGAAGGCGCAGACTTCTTCGGCCTGTTCGTCGGTTGCCGATGGCCCAGATGGGTTCATAGGCGATGGTGACGTGGGAAGTCAGGCGCTCGGCAGGGATGCCTGCGAGGGCGGCTTTGACTTGGGCTTTGACGAAGGTGAAGGTTTCACCGGCTTCTCTTTGCTCCAGAGATTCGCCAACGCAGATGATCGGGCGGACACCCCAGTTCAGGGCGGCCAAAACTTTCTTGTTGACGGTTTCGTCGGTTTCGGCAAAGTACTGACGGCGCTCGCTGTGGCCGATGACGACGTAAGGGACTTGCATGGCGGCCAGCATTTTGGCGCTGATTTCGCCGGTGTAGGCGCCTTTGTCCTCGAAGAAGCAGTTCTGGGCAGCGACTTTGACATTGGTAAAGGCTGTGGCATCGAGTGCGGTCTGGAGGACGGTGGCAGGAACGGCCACAATGACTTCAGACTGGGCATCGACGACCTTCGGGACGACTTCACCTAAGAACTTCGTGGCTTCGGCCGGGGTGCCTTTGTTCATTTTCCAGTTGCCGGCTGCGATGGTGCGACGAGCATCCTGGTCGAGTAAGCAATCGATACCTGGGAGGACCTTGCCCTCGAGGAATTCAAGGGAAGCACCACCGCCGGTGGAGATGTGGGTGACTTTGTCGGCGAAGCCGAGCTTCTCGATTGCGGCTGCGGAGTCACCGCCGCCGATGATGGAGATCGCCTCGGAGTCCGCGATGGCCTGGGCGACCTGGCGGGTGCCGACGGCGAAACGGTCAAATTCGAACACGCCCATCGGGCCGTTCCAGATGACGGTTTTGGCGTCTTTGACTGCTGCAGAGAATTCTTCGATGGCCTTGGGACCAATGTCCATGCCCATCCAACCGTCGGGGATATCGCCGGAAACGACCTGGGAAGGGGCTTCGGCATCGAATTTTTCGGTGATGACGTTGTCAGCAGGCAGGAGGAGTTTCACGCCCTTAGCTTCGGCTTTGGCCAGAAGTTCCTTTGCGAGCTCAACCTTGTCGGCCTCGAGCAGGGAGTTACCTACGGTTTGGCCTCTGGCTACGTTGAAGGTGTAGGCCATACCGCCGCCGATGATGAGGGTGTCAACTTTTTCAATGAGGTTATTGATGACGCCAATTTTGTCCGAGACCTTCGCGCCGCCCAAAATCGCCACGAACGGACGATCCGGGTTCTGGAGGGCCTTCCCCATGACGTCGATTTCCTTCTGAATCAGGAAGCCGGAAACGCCAGGCAGGAAGTTAGCCACACCAGCCGTGGAGGCATGGGCTCTGTGCGCAGTGCCGAATGCGTCGTTGACGTAGAGTTCGGCCAAAGCCGCCAGCTCCTTCGCAAAGGCGGTGTCATTCTTAGTTTCTTCTTTATGGAAGCGTACGTTCTCCAGCATGACGATGTCGCCGTCTTGCATGGCCGCCACTTTTGCCTTGGCGTCCTCGCCTACGACATCCGAAGCTAGAACGACGTCTTTGGCCAACAATTCAGCCAGACGATCCACAGCGGATTTCATGGAGAACTTGGCCTCGGGACCGGACTTCGGGCGGCCCAAATGAGAGACCAGAATCGTCTTCGCACCATGCTCCGTGAGATATTTGATCGTCGGCAAGGCGCCAACAATGCGCTTATCGTCGGTGATTTGGCCCTCTTTATTCAGAGGCACGTTGAAATCCACACGGACAAGCACGCGTTTGCCCTTCACACTGATGTCTGAAATCGTCTTCTTGTTCATATTTGCCATGTTTCCATCTCCTGTCTGTGCGCTTCTAGCAACACTTCACTTGTAAGCAGGTCGTTACCCAGCTCAGGCCTTTAAGTAATTACTGAACCATTAGCAAGTGTAACGAAGTCCTTACCTTTTTTCAACGGTTTCGCGAGGTTTACCCTTCGCAAGGCACGAGGCGTTCTCGCTCAGCTCTAAGTTTACCAATCTCCAGGATCTTTTGGCGGGCAAGTCTGAAACTTCCTGCAAATTTCTTGTCAATTTCTTCGGGGGTCTCGTGGGGGCAGCCGGGGAGCCTGCCAAGGAGCCAGCCGCGAAGCCGCGAAGCCCCCCTAGTTATACCGATAGAGCTCCACGAAGAGCTGGTTTCGCCCCAAGATCCCTTCGAAGAAGGAGGCGAAGCCACTTTGCTGGACGCGGATCTGCACGACCGAGTCGGACGAAGTGTCCAGCGTCAGGTCAATCGCATTCAGAGAGCTCGCAAACTGCTCCGCCTCTAGCACCGTTTCGCCGTCCACCGTAATCCGAATCACCATGTTGCTATACACTGAAGTGTCCGCCGTTCGGGGCGAAAGGATGATCCGGGTCTTCTGGTAGCCGCCCATGTCATAGCTGAATCGCACGTCCGGCTTGATGCTCAGCGCCTCATCGAAGCCGCCTCGCTCATAGGTATAGCCATGCGCATCAGTTCCCGTGGCGTCGCGGGTCACCGTGCCCATTTCCACGCTCACGTCGGCCGTCACGTTGTCGGGCGTGAGGCTTTCGTAGCGAGATTTCGCCGCCAACAAATTCGGGTCTTGCGGGTAGAGTGCGAGGGCCTCCTCCAGCTTGGCGATCGCCTGGCGGTAGGGGTTCTGTGTCCAACGCCCCGCAAAATTCGTCGTAGCCAAAGACGACGCCGACTCCAGGACTGCACTAATGTAGAGATTCACGCGCTCATCTAAGAGCGGCTGCAAAGAGGAGACATCCACCCCCATCTCGCTCACCTCGTCCAGGTATTTTTGCGCGCCAAGCAAGTCCCCTTTTCGCAGCAAAAGGTTCAGTTCAATCTTCGGGATTTGGGCGCGGATTTCGGCGTCTTTGGCCTCAATCGTCCGCTCTAGGCTGGCTTTGCGGATCAAAAGAGCTTGGTTCTGCCGGTCATAGCTCAGCGCTTGCTCGACGATGGCCAAAGCCGCCCGCGGCAAGCCTTCTCTCGCTAGTTCGCCTGCTCTCGTGTCCGCCTGCAGGGCAAAATCGCCTAAGACCTCTGCCCTCGCCGTACGAACCTCCGCATTCTCCGGAAATTTCGCGAGAATCTCATCGTAGAGTGCGAGACTCGAAACGAAGTCTTTGGCCTCGGCATAAATCCCGGCCTGCGCTAGATCCGCCTCGATCGTGTCGCCTCGGCGTAGCAAATCGGACACCTCGGCGATCTTCTCCTGCAAGTCGTCAGTGAGTTCACGGGTGAATTGCAAGGCATCTAAGGAAAGGATGGCTTGGTCATAACTCAGATTCCCCTCGGAAAAGGCCTGGCCAATCCCTGTAATTTCCTCTTCCACAATGCGGAGAAAGAAGGCTTTATCAAAGCCTTTGCGCGTCTTCTCCTCAACATAAATATCGCGAGCCAAAGACGGATTCCCCGCCTCGACCGCCCGCCGGAAATCCTCCAGCGCAGCATCGCGTTCCGTATTGAAACAAGCCACAAGCCCCAGCGTCAAGCAGAGGCTGAGGACTAGGGCAAGCTGTTTCAGAATCGTGGGTTGTCTCATGTCCTCACCTGGTAAAACGCAGATCCAAGACGACCGTGATCTCGCCGCCTTGCAGGTAGTTGACGTTCACAATGAAGGAAGACGCGCCGCTAGCATTCAAATCCACATCAATCTTATACGAGGACCCCGGGTCATCCCCGGGCCGGGCAATCAGGCTGCCGTCACGCAGGGACCGCCCCGGATTCTGGCTGGAATAAATTTGGAAATATACCTGGGTATATTCTTCCACCGGCCCCAAAGCCAGCTCGCCCGTAAACCTAGAACCCGATCCATCATTCTGGAAAATAATCTGGTCCACCACCGAGGCGCTGCCTGTAAAGGTATGGCTCTGCAACACCGAGTTTGTGTGCCGGTCGCCGGCCGCATCGTTGTAGTTGCCGCGTTGGAGATTGTCGCTCACCGGATCCGTTTCATCGTCCGGTTCCGTGGGTTCCGTTCCCTGATCTGTCAGCTCCGTTTCGTCGCCAGGCCTGGTCGTCACAGCGGGCAAGCTCGCACCCGGCTCTTCCATGGTGTAGCGGTACTGGGCATCCGAGAGCAGTTGGTTACCGGGCAAGAGATCCAGCCCTTCGGCGACTTTGGCCAAAGCCCCCTCTCGATCTCCCTGCATAAAGATGCTGTCTGCTGTGTTCAAGATGCTCTCAGCCAAACGAAGTTCGAAGTCGGTGCGAAGTTGCTTCAGCGACTCATCTTCGTTGTCACTGGCGATGGCGTCATCGATGGTTTTCAGGACATTAGCGAAGTCCCCGGACTGAAAATAGCGCTCAGCCTGGGTAAAGGAGGCCTGATAAAGCGAACTCTGCGCCTTGGAACTATTCGTTTGCTTGAGGTTCGTGAGCGCTGGATCTTCCGGAATCAGGGCGAGGGCTTGATCGATCAGCCGACCGGCCTCTGCATAATTATTCTGTGACTGTAGGCGGCCAACATCCCGAACCACCTGGTCACGGTAGCCATCGCGCGCCTGGCCTAGAAGCTCATTCACCCGGCGGTAACCCGGATAACTGGCGAGCACCTGGTTGAGATCCTCGATCGCGCCAGCATAGTCCAAATTGTTGAGCTTCTGCTGCCCGGATTGGTAGGACGAATCGGCCTGCCGAAGGAGCGTCAACTCGCTGGCCGTATCATCGATCAATGTCTTGTAGCCATTCACGTAAAGGTCCGAGCGCCGAAGCACGTCCAGCGCCGCTTCCGTCGCAGAGTAGGTGGTGACACCATCAATTGCATTTTGCTTCAGCTCACTCAAGAAGGCCGCCAAATCCGCCTGCGACGAACCCTCGAGCTCCTGATTCCCTTGGTATTTTTCCGAGTAAAGCACAGCGGCTCTTTGGTAATTCCGGTCCTGCAAGGCTGCAGCAAAGTCCTTCGTCGGGCTCCCCAAACTCTGGATGAAGAAGTAAATGCCTATGGCCAAAATGATGACCAAAAGCGCCACAATATGACCCGGCCTGATCCGAATGATGAGCCACTCATAGGCATTCCGGATCGGTGATTCTTTCTGCGGCGTCCGCTGCGTCCGAGTGGTTTTCGGCTCATTGTTGGCGTCTTGGTAGGCTTCCTCGTAGGAAGACTCGTAGGAGGACTCATCGTAGTCCGGAATGTCAAAGTCCGGTGCCTGGTAACGGCCTGCAGAGTTGCGGTCTGCCGCATAGCGCGAATTTACGTAGCGTTCTGAATATCGCTCGCTTGCGGAATAGCGTTCGGCCGCGGAATAGCGTTCGCTGGTGCTCGGGCTGGTCGTGCGCGCGTTGGCCGAACGATCGGCCGTGTAGCGTCTGGGGCTTGGAAAGCCCTCATTCTCATTCTCTTTCTCCGCCGCCCGATCGGCCAAGTAGCCAAAGTCCTGGAAGCGCCCTTGACTTCCTGCGACAGGCTCGTCATCACGAGCTTCGTCGTAGTCATCGTAGCCATCGTCGTTGTAGCTTTCGTCGTCGCTGTCGTTGTACCAGGCCGTCCCGACCGTATCCGGCTCGTCGACGCGCCCGGTCTGCGAAATATATTCGTCCGCCGAAATGAAGGACTTCTCCGCCGCCTCACGCTCGCGAAGCGCCTGGCGCGATTTTTCGGCCTCTTGCTTGATGCGAAGGAGGTTCTCCTCTTCACGTCTCGTCCGCTCCTCTTCCGCGGCCAAAGCCCTCTGTTCTTCCTTTTGCCGGCGCTTTTCGCGGCTTTCGGTCACCCAAGTTCCGAGCTTTTCGCGAAGATTTCCCAAGAATTTTCCGATGTTTGAGCCCAATGATTTAAGGTTAATGGCCAGCCATTGGCCGGCTGCTTTTGCTCCGCTGACTAGCTTCTTGCCGGCCAAGCTGAAGAATCCGGCCACCGCTGTCGCCCCTGCTGCTACCTTCAGTTTCAGCTCTTCGCCTCTCTGAGCTCTGGCTTCATCTTCCGCACGCACTTGGTGCTCTGCAGAAGATAGAAAATCGGTTTTTTCTTTCTTGTCTTTGGGTTCTGTTTTGCCGGCCGGCGCAAGGGGCTGGTCGCTCGCTTTGCGAGAGCCGCCGGCCTGCTTGATTTGCTTCATTTCTTCGCTGGTGAAAAGCTTGGTATCTTCTTTTGTTGCCGAGCTTGATGAGGGCACGGCAAATTTCGCCGTGTTGCGTTCGGAAAAGTCTTGCGCCTTGGCTTCCGTGACTGGTTTGGCGCTGGATGTTTCGATGGGTTTTTCGATAGGTTTTGCCACCGGTTTTGCGACCGGTTTGGCCACTGGTTTCTCGACAGGCTTTTCGACAACCTTCTCGACAGGCTCGGCCACAGGTTTCTCCATGGAACGGTCGGAAGGGGTGGGGGCGGCGGCTTTGGCCGGAGAAGGAGTCGGAGAAGGAGCCGTCGGTGAATCAGCCTCGGTGAAATCGAGGGGGAGATTCAGCGTGACGCGGCGAACGCGGGGCGCAGGCTCCGGCGTTTTATCTGCGGCACCGGAAGCAGCCGTTCCGCAGTAGGGACAGTAATTCAAACTATCCTCGAAAATTTGGTTACAATTTCTGCATCTCATGTATTATCCCCAGTCAACAGTAAAGTCTAAGGCAGACCCTAGTGTTTACTTACTAGTATGGCCAGCAGGATCAAAACCGAGAGTCCGACAAGGCCCAAAATAAGCTGCCTCGCCGGTGTTCCGAACTGACTCATATATTTTAACTTTTTTGTCAGGAAATTACCCTCATATCCCGCAAGTCTGGTGGGTATGCGTAATTTCTCTGGCTCCTCGCGGTCCTCTTTGAGCACCGAAAGGAGATCCTCGGAGATCACCGGCACCCGACCGGTTTCGCCCGTATGCCAGCGCACCGAGGCTTGCCCTTTGCGTTCGGCGATCCGTTCTGCCAGGTAGGTCTTGCTGGTGTGCTCTTGAAGCCACGCCCGGGACACCCCACAGCGCCCACAAAAGGGCCGGGCCAGGAGGTTCCGGGATCCGCAAGGGCATTGCCAATCCGTCCTTGTCACCTCATAGGCGTACTGCATCATCCCCGGGTTCGGCGCGGATTGATACTCAAGCAAAAGCTGCTCGACCAGATCTTCTCGCGAAATTTCCGGTACGAGGCCCAGAGGTTTCCTGATGGCTTGGTCAGGTTCCTTTGATGGCTGCTTTTTCTCTCTTCGCATGTCTCCTTTGCACCTCTCCTTGCAGGGGTTGGGGTGGGTATGGGGTTTCTGTGGGCGTTTGGTGCCTTCGGCCTCCCCCACCGCAATTATGTGCCATTATAACGTATAAAAAAGCCCTTCACTACGTAATATCATCCATTGGCCAAAGCCCCCGCCACCCATTTTCCTCCTCTTTGCGCAGTTTTTTGGGTAAGGCTAGTTCTCAATGGTTAGTTAGTGAAGTTGGACTGAGGAAAAAACCAGAAATGTGGGATATCGACCCGAGTGTTTGAAGATGCAAGGGTTCCTACCGCCCTATTTAAATAGAAATACCAGAGTTACTTCCGCTGACCTTAGATTTTCGAGAGTTACTTCCGCCTGCGCCTCTCCAATCCCGGATTTAAGCGAATTTCAACACGACATTCCTGGTGGGGATTGCTGTATTGCCTCTACAATCCCGGATTTAAGCGAATTTCAACACGATAGTTGTGGTGGTCATTACTTTATGAGCTCTCCAATCCCGGATTTAAGCGAATTTCAACACGATATTCCGGGTGTGAATTTTATTTGGGCATGCAAGACCCTTTCTCCTAGCTCACACTGGTCAGGATCTGCAGCAATCCAAATCGGTGATGCGATTTCCTTTGATCTGAGTAACCAAGTTGGCGTATTTCTGCAATTTTTCCCACTGGGACCCCTCTGGGAGCAATTATGTGCAAAAGAGAGCATGTTAATCGTGTATTCCTGCAGATCCTGACCACCATATCTTGTTACCTAAATAGTAGCGCCTTCTAATCTTCCCTTGCGCCACCTCCCCGCAGCCACGAACAAAGTAGAACCAGCGGATATCGAGTAGAACCTACAGCCAATACAAGAGTCACTTCCGCTATAACATAAAATAAAACCACCAGGATGACTACCGCACCCAAACACTCGCAGTTAGTTATGAGTCGCCTGACACGCAGGGAGTTGAATGCGGTAGAGAATCTCTTATCCGGCCCTTGTTCTGGCTGATTTCCACAGCGGCAAGTGTGATCTATGTTTCAAGTGCTGCGGTGGATGTGAATCCATGTATTAATTTTATTTTGGGCGGAAGGGACTCTTGTGTTCGGTGCGTGTTCAGGTCGATATCCCCCATTTCTAGTGTTTTTTAGGCAGCAAGTTGGGTAAAACAGTTATATAACAAGGTGAAGTGGACAAAACTCGTCTCGATCCAAGCTGGCGACGAGTTTTGGAGCCTAAACGATGACAAAGTCAACGCCAATATACCCGATCGGGATGTTTTGGCGGTGTTTTCAGCAAAACACAGTGACAGATAACATGATAAACTCGGATCGAGCCGACTTTTGTCCACATATCTTATTATCCATCTCCCACCGTGCCAAAATGCGGAAAATCACGGAATTTTCGACCCATTTCCAGGGTGTTTCCCCTTCAAGTGATCTTCGAAAGAGAATCCAAGATTGGGATCCGAAGTCACTCAAGTCAAAATGATATGTACACTGCATGCCCTTTGTTATAATGACTTCAACCTTGCGAATTTTCCCCAACACGAACAGAGCAAGCAAATACGTAGAAACAGAAACAGCCATCTAGAACGCCAAACACACATACGGCCAGAAAGCCACACTGAAACAAACACAAACAACCACAAATAGCCACCCATAAACCAAACCAAAGAGGAATGCAGCACATGCTAGATTTTATAAATAACTTTACAGACTTTCCGAAGCTAGAATTGCCAACAGAGTTTTGGCTCATTGGGACAGCCATATTGGGGGTCGCTTTGCTCTTTTGGGGGCGGCATTTGATTCGGCTTTGGCTTGCTTTGGCGGGCTTGGCAGGTGGGGCGTATTTGGGGCTGCTGATTGTTGACTTGGCGGAATTGGAAGAGCCGGTCAGCTGGATCATTGTGGCTCTGATTGCTTTGGCAGGGGCGGGGCTTCTGGCGCTTGCCTATAAAGTTTGTTTCTTTGTGGGCGGCTTTATTGCGGGGGATTTCTTGGCGACCTATCTGTTGACCATTTTCTGGCCGGATTATCCAGAGCTTCTCATCCTGGTTTTGGCGACAGTGGTTGGCCTGACGGCGGTTTTCTTGCAAGATCAATTTACGATTATTGCCACGGCGATTTCAGGTGGGCTTCTTGTTGCCGACACGGTCGTTACGATGGTCTACAAAATGAACCCGGGCGACCTCATTCGAAGAGCCCAGGTTCTGGATTTTAATTTGGTTGATGATTTGTTGGTTTTGACCTCGATTGCCCTCTTAGCTGCGATTGGCATCTACGTGCAACGAAAGCAAAAACACAGGTAGGCGAGTCTCGCAATAACGCCGCAACAATACAAACCCACAAAAACTAATGCACGTTGCCGTCTTCGCGGAAGCTGCGCCAGGTGGTTTCGAAGGCTTCCTGCTCAAAAGGGAGCGGATGGCGTTCGCGCCAGCTCACGGAGACTTCGCCGGACACGTTGTTGTAGACGAGTTCTTGGATGAGGTCGTCTTTGCTGCCGTCGTCTAAGAAATAGCAAAGTTCTGGGAAGATTTCGGCTTGACTGACGTCGCCTTGCGGGTCAAGGAAGATGGCGGAGCCGCGGCTTTTGCCGCCTTCAGCAACATAGTCCATCATGGAGGCGGTGTATTGGACTTGGGCGAGCAAGAGGTCGCGCAGACGGAAGACTTTCTTCAGGTCTTTGGGGTCCGCGACTTTTACTTCCGCGGAGAAATTTTTCAGCAGAACTTTCAATTCAAACTTATGCGAAGCGAGTTTTGCGCTGTCCCTGATGGGGCCGGCGATTTCGGAGAAGCGCATGCGGAAGTGGTCGGTCACTTGCTTCGTGGTGTCTTCGTGGGATAAGGCGGCTTTGGCCAAAGCCACCTGCTCCTCCACTTCTTCTAGCAAGTGAGGGGTGAGGGTGGGTTCGGATTTCTGGCCACGGCTGTGGATGTGGAGGGCGGCGCGCAGGGAGCCGACTTGGCCGGAGTTGAGGGCGCTGCCGCCGGGACGATTGACGCCATGGGTGCCCGCGACTTCGCCGGTGGCGTAGAGGCCTTCGATGTTGGTTTGCCACCACTCGTTGACGGCGATGCCGCCGTTGTTGTGTTGGGCGCAGAGGTCGATTTCGAGGAGGTCAGTGGCGAGGTCGACGCCGCGACTTACGTAGAAGTCGTACGCGGGCTCGTTCATGTGGCGAAGGCGGTCTAAGGGGGTGCCGAAGGTGGCGCCAGCGCTTTCGAGATACTGTAAGGCTTCTGGGCTTAAGCGGTCGAAGGGGACGGCTTGGCCGCGGGGATTTGTGCGGAAGTCTAGGTAGACGCGGCGGCCGCGGAGGGCGGTTTCGCGATAGACGAGAAGGTCGATGAGGGAGGAGCCGGTTTGGGCTTTTTTGACGTCGAAGGGCCATTGGTAGCCTTTGAGGAAGACGAGGTTTAGCTCTGCTTCGGGGCTGGCGAAGGCTTCGGTGAGGAACTCACGCTCGTCGCTGCCGTCTTGGGCGGTGGACACGAAACGAGGCAGGACTTGCATGTAGGTTCCGGAGACGTTCCAACGGGGTTTCAGGGAGGCTAGGCCATACTGCCATTCGGTGAGGTTGCGGCCTTTGGCGCCGGCTTCGTAAGCGATTCCGGACATGCCGAAGTGGCCGTGGGGGAAGACGACGTTTTGGTAAATGCCGGCGGGGCCACCGGTGGCGTAGACGATGTTTTGGGCGAGGAGGACGTGGAAGAGCGGCTGGTCTGGGGCATTCGCTGCGGGGGCGGCGTCGGACGCGATCTTTTCGACTCCCTCCAGCACCGGCCCTAAGGTCAGCACGCCTTGTACACGGCCGTCTTCGACGAGGATTTTGACGACCAGTTGTTTGTCGAGGAGGCGGATGCCGCGTTTTTGGGCGGCCTCTTCGAGTTTTTCGGTCATGGCTTTTGAGGTTAAGGGGCCCACGGAAGTGCCGCGCAGGGCGGGGTCGTGGTCGGTTTTGTAGCCGATGAAGCTCCCGTATTTGTCGGTTGGGAAGGGGACGCCCAGCTCCACCAGATTCATGAAGCAGCGGACGGAGTTGGCGGCTTCGGCCAGGCAGAGTTCGCCGTCGACGGCTTTGCCATCGAAGAGGGTACCGGCCATTTGCTGGACGCTGTCTCCGTAGTCGCCGGATAAGGTGAGTTTGTAGTAGGTTTGCTTGTCGCTGCCGGTGTTTCTGGAGGTTCCGGCTAGGCGGTTTTCGCTGACGATGGCGACTTCTTCGCCGAGGTCTTTGAGGCGAACGGCGGCATTGTAGGCCGAAGCCCCCGAACCAATTACGAGGTTCTTAAAGACTTGAAGGTCATAGCTGAGGTTCATGTCGTCTTCCCTTTCCCTTTCTTCTCATACAATGAGGTGTAAATCAAACGAAGCGCCGGCCACCCACGCAAGTTCCCGAGAAGGGGACGTGCCAAGCGACGGACGCTCCGAAGAAACAAGATGAATTAGAGTTGCTGAATGGTCATGCCGCCGTCCAGGTAGAGGACCTGACCGGTGGTGTACTGGAGGCGTCCCTCCGCCAAGACGCAGACAGCGTTGCCAATATCTTCGGGGGTACCCCAACGCTTGATGAGAGCGATGCCGCTTTCGAAGAGCTTGTCATATTTTTCCTGTACACCCTTCGTCATGTCGGACTGGATGATGCCAGGTTGGATTTCATAGACCATGATTTGCTCCGAAGCGAGGCGCGACGCCAGAAGCTTCGTGATCATGGAGATGGAGGCTTTCGAAATGCAGTAGTCCGCACGATTGGTCGAAACTACCGTCGCTGAAACGGAGCCAACATTGATGATCGTGCCGCGAAGACCGTCCACGATCTCTTGGGCGACCATCACCTTCGCGGCTTCCTGCGCCATGAAGAAGGTGCCCTTTGTGTTGATTTCGTAGAGGCGATCCATGCTTTCTTCGGTCTGTTCGAGGAGGTCTGCACGGACTTTCGGCGCTACACCGGCGTTGTTCACGAGGAGGTCCAAACGACCCATCTTCGCCACGGCCTCGGAAACGGCCTTTTGCCGATCCGCCGCAACCGAAATGTCGCCCTGCACGAAGAAGAGGCGCCCCTCATTCTCTGCCAAGAGCTGGCTGAATTCCGGGTAGGTCTCGGCGGGACGCGTGCCCACACCGGTGACCTGGAAACCTTCTTTCAGCAAGGCCTCCACAATCCCGAAACCGATCCCACGCGTTGCCCCAGTGACTAGGGCGGTTTTTACACAGCCGCAGCCGCCGCATCCACAAGTACTCATACTTTTACCCCCTTCTGCATCGCCTGCAGTTCCCGGTAGAACGGCAGATAAATCTCCGGCTCACGCACCACACAGCCACTGCTCAAGAAATTCGCCTTCAACTCGCTGCATTTATTGCAGGTGGTGCAGGCTTTTCGGCGGTCCGCCACCCCGAAGTTCTTCAGGTCGTTCGGCATGTCTCCGTAGGAGATGGCCGCCCGGCCAAAGCCGGCGAGAGTCATCTTCCCTGCCCTCAGGTCGTGTTCGGCCAGGTTCGGAGCGAAGCCACGGAACCAGGAATAACCGACGTTGACAATGGCGAGGTCCGGGAAGGCAGCTTGGGCTTTTGCAATTTCCTGAATCAAACGAGTACAAGAAACTAAAGGTGACTCCAGATCCTCATCCTTCTTCAAATCGCTGGGCTTATTAATGTTTGGTTTGAAGTAGGGATTCCCCATGGTCATGGCGATCAGAGAAATGCCCGCTTCCTTCATTTGCCTAATTAATTCAAAGGGCTCAGTCAAGTCAATCTGCTCAGCATCCGCCTCGCTCATGCCCCAGCTCTTAGGATCGGAAAGCGCATCGGTCAGATTCAAGCGCGAGGCCAGGATCAGGCCTTCGCATTCCGGATCTTCTTTCACCGCCTTGATGATGTTCAGAAGGAGCTTCGTGCGGTTCTCGAAGGAGCCGCCATAACGGCCATCACGGTCAAAAGAGGCCAAGGCTTCCGAAGTCAAATAGCCATGGCAGGCCTTGAGGTCGACGGCGTCGAAACCGGCTTTTTTGGCCAGACGAGCCTTCTGGACATACTGTTCAGGCAGAGAATCTAGGTACTCATCGGTCACCAAGGGATGGTCAGCCGGAATCTTGCGCTTCTCATCTAAAGGCTTCTTGTGCTCCATGATGGTCGCGGTTTGTTTCTTATTGTGGTTAGAATAGCGGCCCGAGTGATTGAGCTGGAGGACGGTCATGGGCTCCTTGCCAAAAGCACTTTCCAGCCCCGCCTTCTTCATACGGGTGTTGAGTTCGGTGAATTCTGCCAGGTTTTCTTCAGTGATTTCGAGCTGGAGGTCATTGGACTTCCCCGCCTCGGAAATACTTGTGGCTTCCAGCCAAATGACGCCGTAGCCGCCTTTGGCCAAGCGCTCATATTTATGAAAGGTGAGCGCGGAAGGGGTGCCGTTTTGGCCATCTTGCCCTTCCATCGGGAGGCTGACTAGGCGGTTTGGCACGGGGAAACCAGCCACCTCGACGGGCTCTAGGAGCTCCTTCACTTCGGCCTCATAACCCAGGCTCGCTTCAGTCAATACGGGAAGCAGTTCTTCTGTTGTCGTAAAAGTAAAACGTCTGCACATAAAAATTAAAAATCCCTCATCATCAAACGCCTCTATACCGGCGCATCGAAACAAAAATCAGCCTAACGTGGTCTTATTGATAGCCACGTGTCTTGATCGTGAAGACTTTGCGCAGATGTTTACGCTCTTCGCCCAAGATCAGGGCGATTTCGTCTGCTGCGAAATCCGGGAAGAGGCGCTGCATCTCGGAGCCGTACATGATGCCGTCCACTTCGATCTTCTCGGCGATCTCCAAAGGGGTCATTTTCTTCAGCAGTTCATCGGCTTCCTCGGACGTGATGCGGTCCTTCTTGAAGAGATTGTTCCCGACAAGGAGCGCCACGTATTGGGCTTCTTCTTCTCCCACGGTGGTGTGGAACTGTCTGTGCTTGTTTAGCAGGGCACGGTAAATTTTCTCGTGGCGCTCCTCATCCGAGAGGAGTTCCAGGAAGAGGTCTTTCACTTCGCCTTCGGACTTCTCCGCAAAAATGCGGTAGAGGGCGGCGGCTTTTTCTTCGTTTAGGGCTAGGGTTTGCAGGATCGATTCGCCATCAATCACCATAGGTCAGCTCTCCTTTTTCTTTTCGCCTAAGTAGGCTTGGACAATGTCTTTGTTCTCGCGGATTTTAGCTGCGGGGCCGTGCATGCGGATGAGGCCATTTTCAATGACGTAGGCATCATCGGAGACTTCCAGGGCTTTCATCGCGTTCTGCTCGACTAAGAGGACACTGATGCCCATATCGACTTTAATCTTCTTGATGTAGGAGAAGACGGTGTTCACGATGATGGGGGCCAGACCCAAGGAGGGTTCATCCAACATGATCAGTTTGGGTTTACTCATGAGGCCTCTGGCAATGGCGAGCTGCTGTTGTTCGCCGCCCGACAAGGTGCCGGCCTGCTGGTTCATACGCTCTTTCAAGAGGGGGAAGAGATCGTACATTTGCTCTTCCATTTCGCGGCTCTCGGCCTTTGAGAGGATGAAACCGCCCATCATGAGGTTCTCGCGCACGGATAGTTCCACGAAGATTTTGCGGCCTTCCGGGGCTTGCGAGATGCCGAGTTTGACAATCTTATCGACGCTCTTCGGTAGCGGCTGTCCTTCGAAGGTGATCTCTCCGGCTTTGGCCTGCACACGACCCGAAATCGAGTCGAGGAGCGTGGACTTCCCTGCCCCGTTTGCGCCGACTAAGCAGGCGATGGAACCGGGCTGAACCTCCAAACTGACGCCGTTCAGGGCCTTGACGTTGCCGTAGGACACATAAAGATCGTTGATTGCTAGTAAAGCCATTATTCTTCGCCTCCCACGTACACGCGTTGCACTTCTTCATTCTGTTGGATGGCTTCCGGGGTGCCTTCGGCGAGGAGTTGGCCGAAATTCAGCACGTAGATGTAGTCGGACAGGCCCATAACGAGCTCCATGCGGTGGTCGATCATGAGGATGGAGAGGTCGAAGGTCTTCTTGATCTTCGCGATGAGGACCATCAGTTCTTCCACTTCCACCGTGTTGAGGCCCGCCGCCGGTTCGTCCAGGAGCAGCACTTTCGGCATGGTGGCCAAAGCCCTCGCAATCTCCAATTTCCGCTGCAGTCCGTAGGGCAGGCTGAAGGGATCCTCGTCCTTGTAGTCCTGGAGGCCGATCGCTTCCAAGTACGAGAGAGCGAGCTCGCGGTTCTCCCGGTCGGCGCGGCGCTTCTTGGGCGACGGCCAGACGCAGTCGAGCAGGCTATACTTGATCAAGGGGTCGTGCGCACACATCACGTTCTCCAGGCAGCTCAGGCCATTGAAGAGGCGGATGTTCTGGAAGGTGCGGGCGATCCCGGCTTTTGTGATCTCTTCTTGCTTCTTGTTCGTCAAGTCTTGCTTGGTCAAAGCCACCGAACCGCTGTCTACCGTGTAAATACCTGTGATCAGGTTGAAGACGGTGGTTTTCCCGGCGCCATTCGGGCCCATGACGGTCACGATCTGGTCTTTCTCCATCTTGAGCGAGACATCGGAGACGGCGTGGATGCCGCCGAAGGATTTTGTAATTCCGTTAACTTCTAAAAGTGCGCTCATTTCTTCACCTCGTTGATGTTCTTGCGTTTCGTGAAGAGACGCGAAATGTCCCGGCCCAAGGTCTTGAGATTCAGCTCATAGGTGCCGAAGAGCCCCTGCGGTCTGAAGTTGATGATCAGGAGCACGATGACGCAGTAGATAATGATGCGCCACTCGCTGGCTGCGCGGAGAAGCTCCGGCAGAAGACCCAAGAGTACACCAGAGGTCAAGGCACCGGTCAGGCTGTTTAACCCTCCGAAGACCAAGATGATGATCCACTCCGCAGAGACGTTCCAGGTAAAGGCCGTGGGATCTAAGTAGGTGGTATTGAAGGCGTAAAGTGCGCCGGCATAGGCAGTTACGCCGCTGGCCAAGGTAAAGGACAAAAGTTTGATGCGATCGACGTCAATGCCCATGGACTTGGCAGCCAGCGGGTCATCTTTCAGCGCCATACATTGACGGCCGAAACGGGATTTCTTGAGCTGCCAAACCATGGCAGCAATCACGATAACCGAAATGATGACAAGCGTAGGCGTCGTGCGCTTCGGGATGCCCGAAAGACCCATCGCGCCACCGAAAGCAGTCAGGTTATTCAAGATTGCGATGATGGCTTCACCGAAGGCCAAGGTCACCAGGGCGATGTAGTCTTTGCGAAGTCTCGTGGTCGGCAGGCCAACCAAGAAGCCGACCAAAGCGCCGATGATGATCGCTGCCACGAGGCAAAGGGCAAAGGGAAGTTTCAGATTGACCGCCAGAATGCCGGCGACATAGGCACCGACCGCCATGAAGGAGGCCTGGCCCAGGGAGAACATCCCGGTCATGCCGGTGATGATGTAGATGGACATAATGCCGATCAGGGAAATGCCGACCGAAGAAATAATCGAAAAGTAATAACTCATGACTTACCTCACACTTTTTCTTTGGCCGTGCTGCCGGCAATGCCTTGCGGGCGAACCAGCAAGAAGACAATCATCAACATGAAGGTGAAGATCGGGGTCAAGCTGGAGCCGATAAAGTCAATATTGGTCAGGAACACTTCCACCGCGGCCAGGATAAAGGCACCCAAGACGGCGCCCGTAATATTGCCCAAACCGCCAATGATGGAAGAGACGAAACCCTTCGTGATCATGGTGGCGCCGAGCTGCGGGTAAAGCGTGTAATTCATGCCTAGGAAAAGACCACTGACGCCGCCTAGAGCACCGGAGACGAAGAAGGTGGCCGCAATAATGACCGTTACGTTCGCTCCCATCAAGCTGGTGGTTTCCGAATCCGTCGACAAGGCTCTTATCGCAATGCCCAAACGGGTCTTTTTCAAAATCAGCTGTAAGACGAAGAGAGCCACAACCGAAATCAAAAGCTGGAGCCAATCCGCTGTGATTAAAGTGATGCCTCCGACTTGGAAGCTGGATTTCGCAAAAAAGACCGGGTAGGAATAATAAGAGGTCCCGAAGAAAACCGTGATCAGGTTGGTGAGGAGGATCGACACGATCATGGAAGAGACAAAGTAAAGCATCGTGTTCGCTCTGCGCTTACGAAGTCTCCTGAACGCTATGAATTCAATGATCATAGCCAGGATGCCACCTAAGACTGCGGTCACGAGCAAGGTAACGACGAAATTGGCTTGGAGTTTCGTTGCAACGAAGTAGCCCATGTAGGCTGTGGCGACCAAAACGCCGCCGTGCGAGAAGTTCGAGAACTTCAGGATATTGAAGATCAGCGCATAGCCTACCGCGATGGTCGCGTAGACACCGCCCAAGGCGATTGCGTTAACAATGATTTGGATATTCATCTTAGGTTTAAGACTCCTGCTTACTAAAAAGGAGAGATGATTAGGCGATCTCTCCTTGCTACTTTTGTCCGTGAAAGTAGGTCTTTTGGCCAAAGCTGCCGTCAGCGACTTTATGTGGCGGTAGGCGGCTTTGGCCAAAGCCTAGAAGGAGCGTACTTAGTCCTCGGGGACGTAGCGCTCAAGCTTGACGTTCTGGCCTTCGTCGATTCTGTACATGAACATGGACAGACCGACCGGCTGGTGGGTCTCGGTGGAGAAACCGAAGGTGCCGCTAAGCATTTCGAGCGAATCGATGGACTCCAACGCATTCTTGACGGCTTCGCCAGTGAGGCTCTCGGCGTTCTTGATGGCTTCAGCCACGAGGGTCACGGCGTCATAGCCCAGGTATACCTTGACGGAAATGTCGTCCACACTGTTGGCGTCGTCGTAGCTCTCGATGTAGAGGTCGTTGACTTCCTTCAGCTGGGGCTCGTCGAAGGCGACGTTGACGGCGAAGTAGACGTTGTCAACGATGGTCGGATCCGGGAGGGTGGTGAGGAACGGGGGCGCAAACTCGAGACCGCCCATGGTGACGATGTCGTTCATGCCCAGCTGCTCCAACTGTGTGCAGTAAAGGGTGTTGTCTTTCGGATAGTTCGGGGCGAAGATGGCCTCGGCGCCGGATTCCTTGATCTTGTTGAGCTGGACTTTGAAGTCGACGTCGCCGGACTTGAAGAGCTGCTCGGTGGTGATTTCACCGCCGTGAGATTCGATGTACTTGGTGAAAGCGCCCACCTGAGAAACACCGAAGGCGTTGGTCTTGTCGTAGAAGAGAGCAACCTTCTTGAGACCCAGCTTCTCGATGAGGTAACCCGCCTGGATTTCACCGGACTGTTCGTTGGTCGGCTGCACGAGGAACATGTAGTCCTCCGGGGTGCCGTCGTCCTTCTTGGTTACGCGGCTGTCGATGAAAGCGCCGACGATCGGAACTTTCGCGTCCGCAGCCGTCTGCTTGAGCGCCAAACCAATGTTGGAGATCGGAGGCCCGATGACCGCAACAGCCTTATCCTGCTCAACCAAACGGTTGTAGGCATTCAAAGCCTCCTGCGGGTCGCCGGTGGTGTCGTAGCTTACATACTTAATGGTCTTGCCATTAATGCCACCTGCTGCATTGATCTTGTCAATTGCCATTTTGGATCCGCGATCCATGGCCATACCCGAAACGGACGAGTTACCGCTGAGGTCCTGGATGGCACCGATGACGATTTCGTCTGTGCCGTTCCCGGTCCCGCTGCCGGTCGGGTTCGTAGCGCCGCCGCATGCCGAAAGGCCCATGGTGAGGGCCAGTAAACCGGCTGCGATAGCTCTTACACCAATTTTTTTGCTCATGATTTTCCTCCTGAAAGCAAAATTTCTTTGTGCTAGTAGCATAGATTCCCCCTGCTTGACGGTAAACGTGCAAACCAACCAATACCTATCCCTTTTTTACAGTTTTGCTATACTAGAAAAGACAGAGAGGTGGGAAAACATGCTTTATTTGGATGATCAGACTAGCGTATTTGTCTATCGAGACGTCGCGAGCAAGGGGTTGGAAAACCACTTCCACTACGTGAACGAGATCATTTTGTGTCACGAAGGCCAGGCGACGTTTAACGTGAACGGCCAAGATTATGAGTTTAATCCCCATTCCCTAATGTTCATTGGCAATCTAGAGAATCACAGTGTCCAGATCACCAAGACGCCCTACGACCGTTCTCTGATTCTGATTAACAATTCTTATATCACGAATTACCTCCGTATCCCGCTTCTGGTTTCGATGTTGTCGAACCATTTGCAGGGTTTCCCTTATGTCTTCCCTTTATGTGATGAGGAATACGACGAGATTAAAGCCCTCTTCTCTGCTGTCTTGTCCGAGTTTGAGCAACAAAACGCCTACTGGGAACAGATCCTGGCTGGCAAAATCGCCGAGCTCATGATCAAGCTCTACCGAAACCACCCAGAGTACTTCAATCACATTGGTGAAGCCGAGGCCTCGACTACGGTCATGGACGTGCAGATCTACATTAATGAACATTTCGCAGAGGATTTAAGTCTCCAGGAACTGTCCGAAAGATTTTATACCTCTCCTTCTTCCTTGAGCCGTGATTTCAAACAGTTCACCGGCCACACGGTCAAGACTTATATTATCCTCAACCGAATTCTCCGCGCCAAATACCTCCTTCGCACCACCAAACGTTCGATGAATTCGATCGGCGAAGAGGTCGGCTACGAAAACCCCAACCATTTCTCCCGGATCTTCAAAAAATACACCGACTTTACGCCGCAGGAGTATCGGCGGAGCAAAAGGGAGGAGTAGGGGATTTGTTACAGAAATATTCGCAGAATTTTAATTTTGTATTTCTGCGGTAGCGGGTATCGCGGGAGCTACCGCAGAAGTTTAATTTGAAAGTTCTGCGGTAGTAGTTTTCGCAGAAGTTTAATTTCGTACTTCTGCGGTAATAGCTTTCGCAGAACTTTAATTTCGTACTTCTGCGGTAATAGTTTTCGCAGAACTTTAATTTCGTACTTCTGCGAAAACAAGAAGAAAGCTTCCGCTCAAGCCACGTTATCCCCACAAAACAGCTGCCCAAAACTTTTGCGCCCCATTTTCTGCGCTAAAATGGACTAGATGCCTTCCGAAGGAGCAGGATCGGCCGGGACTGATGAAATCATCTGATGAAAACAACTGATGAATTCAACTAATGAATCAACTGATGAAACATCAAATGCAATCAACAGTCTGATTCATCCAGAGGTCAATACCCTTCGCAAAGGCGCAAATGTATTGAGGTGAGACATGGCCAGAGAGTTATATATGGGAAACCATGCGATGGGGGTCGCCGCGATTGATGCCGGCGTCGCCGTGGTCACAGGGTATCCGGGGACGCCGTCTTCGGAGATTTTGGAAACGGTCGCGAAGGAGAATCCCGGAGATATTTATGTAGAGTGGTCGATCAATGAGAAGGCGGCTTTGGAGATTGCTGCTGGGGCTTCGTATGCAGGGGCGAGGACGCTGGTGACCATGAAGCAAGTGGGACTCAATGTGGCGGCGGATCCGCTGATGAGCCTTGCGTACATCGGGGTGAAGGGCGGCATGGTGATTATTGTTGCGGATGACCCAGGGCCGATTTCGTCGCAGACGGAGCAGGATACGAGGACTTTTGCGGCGTTTAGTAAGCTGCCGGTTTTTGATCCTTCCACGCCCGAGGAGGCCTACCGCCTGGTGATCGAGGCCTTTGATTTTTCGGAGAAGCACCGGACGCCTGTTCTCCTCCGCCCCACGACGAGGGTGTGTCATGGGTGTTCGGCTTTTGCACGTGGGCCTCGCCGGGAGCAAAATGCGCCTCTCTTTTTCGAGAAAAGCCCCAATTGGGTAATTTTCCCCAAGTTATCCCGCGAAGCCCACGGCCGCATCGAGGCCAGAAACGAGGCGCTCTCCACCGAGTTCAGCGAGAGCGGCTGGAACCTTATGGAAGGCCAGGCCTACCTCCGCCAAGGGGACGAACCGAAGCGCCTTGGGCTCGCAACCGGCGGGATCAGCTATGCCTACGTCCGCGAGGCTTTGGCCGACCTGGGGCTCGACGAGGTCAAAGTTCTCAAGGTCACGACCCCCTTCCCTTTCCCGAAAGAGCAGGCTTTGGCCTTCGCTTCGGACTTGGACGAGATCCTCGTTCTCGAGGAGCTCGATCCCGTGATCGAGAAGGAACTCCTTATTTTAGCTGGCCAAAGCCGCAGCTCCTACACGGTCCGAGGGAAGTGGACGCACGATGTGCCTCAGGTAGGTGAGCTGAGTCGAGATACGCTCCTCCCAATCCTGAGCGGCTTCTTTGGCCTAACGAATGAAAGCCCGGAGACTGCAGCGGCGAACGAAAGCCCGGATTTGCCGACGAGGCCGCCGGTCTTGTGCGCCGGTTGCCCGCACCGCGCTTCGTTTTATGCGGTGAAGCAGGCGATGAAGGGGAAGCGCGCGATTTTTACTGGCGACATCGGTTGTTATACGCTGGGGAATGCGCCGCCGCTGGATATGACGGATACTTGTCTCTGTATGGGTGCGGGTTTCACGATTGCGCAGGGGCTGAAGCGCGCGGAGCCGGCGGCGCAGCTCTTTGCTTTTATTGGGGATTCGACGTTTTTTGCGTCGGGCTTGACGGGCGTGGCCAATGCGGTGCACGCCATGTCGCCCGTCACCTTTGTGATTTTGGATAACCGGACCACCGCGATGACGGGCAATCAGCCGCATCCGGGCATGGAACGGAATATGATGGGCACACTGAGCCCGGCTTTGTCGATTGAAGAGAGCCTCCGTGGCCTCGGTATTGAACAGATTGAAATTTGTGATCCTTTTGACCAGGAAGTAGCGATTGGGGCGGCGCGCCGGGCTGCCGAATATACGTCGCCGGCAGGCGGGCAAGGAAGCGTTCTGGCCAGTGGGCAAGGAAGCGTTCTGGCCAGCGGGCAAGGAAGGCCGGCGGCGATTATTTATCGGGCGCCCTGCATTGCGGTTGCGCCGCCGGAGCCGGCCTTCCGGGTGGACGAAGCGGCTTGCACCGCCTGCGGGCGCTGTATTCGCGAGATCGGCTGCCCGGCCATCCACAGGAATCCAGAAACAAACCAAGCCGAAATTGACGAAATCCTCTGCTACGGTTGCAGCCTCTGTGAGGGGCTTTGTCCAGTAAAAGCCATTTCGCAAGTGAGCCAGAACGTTGACGGGAAAGACAGCAATGTCGGCAATGATGACGGGAAAGGGGGGTGCTCACCATGGCTGATTATTTGATTACCGGGGTCGGCGGCCAGGGCATCGTGCTGAGTTCGAGGCTTTTAGCCCAGGCCGCCATCGCCCAAGATCTCGAGGTGCGCACCGCCGAAACCATCGGCATGTCCCAAAGAGGCGGGCAAGTCAGTAGCCACGTGCGCTTTGGGGAGAAGGTTCATTCGCCTCTGATTGGGAAGGGGCAAGCGGATTTGCTTTTGGCATTTGAGCCCGCCGAAGCTGTGAGAAGCCTCGACTTGCTCAAGCCTGACGCCGCCATTCTTTGCCTCACGAGCCCGGTTTGGCCCGTCACCACGAGTCTCAAGGGCCAGCGTTATGAGCCCCAGAAAATTCTGGACACCCTCCTCCACCATAAGGGGCCGGTTGTCCTTTGCGATCCCGAGCCCTTGAGTCAGGCGCTCGGCAGCCGGCGTTTCATCAACGTCGCTTTGCTCGGCACAGCCCAGCGCGCGGGCTTCCTCGCCTTCTCGGCCCAGGACCTCCAGGACGCCGTAACCCTCCTGGTCAAGCCGAAGTACGTGGAAGTCAACCAGGAAGCCCTTCGCCGTGGCCTCGAGGTCACCCGGAAAAACGACTAAGTCTTGGCCAAAGTCGCAGGCCGGCGGCT
>CAZCLL010000015.1:0-3457 GCA_964499555.1 uncultured Fastidiosipila sp. | reverse complement strand
GAACAGACGCTTGCGCTGCTGCAGCAAAATGTGAATTATGTGCTGGAGAATAGCCCCTTTTATCAGCGGAAATTTGCGGGCATCAGCTGCTCCGATGTACGGACGCTGGCCGATTTTCAGAAGCTGCCTTTCACCGCAAAAACTGACCTGCGCGAGGCCTATCCCCTGGGGCTCGCCGCGGTGCCCGAGGAGCAAATTGTGCGCATCCACTCGAGTTCGGGGACGACTGGGACGCCCGTGATTATCCCCTATTCGCAACATGATGTGGAGGGGTGGACGGAGATTTTTGCGCGTTGCTACCGGGTCTGTGGCGTGGGGCCTACCGATCGTGTGCAGATTACGCCGGGTTATGGGCTTTGGACTGCCGGGATTGGCTTCCAAAGTGGGGCTGAGAAAATCTCGGCCATGACCATCCCGATTGGCCCCGGCAACACCGACAAGCAGCTGCAAATGATGGAGGACATGGGGACGACCGTTTTCTGCGCGACTTCCTCGTATGCGCTTCTTCTCGCCGAGGAAATTGCGAAGCGTGGCGTCCGCGACAAACTCAAGCTGCGCAAAGCCCTCATCGGCTCCGAACGCTGGGGCGAACGTATGCGCAAGCGCATTGCCTGCGAACTGGGCGTCAAACTCTACGACATCTATGGCCTAACCGAAATCTACGGGCCGGGCGTGGCCATCAGCTGCGACGCCGACGAAGGCATGCACTACTGGAACGATTATTTCTATTTTGAGATCATCGACCCGGAAACTGGCGCATTGCTGCCCGAAGGCGAAGTCGGCGAGCTGGTCATCACTACGCTCAAAAAAGAAGCCGCCCCTCTCATTCGCTATCGCACCAAAGACCTCACCCGCATCATCCCCGGCACCTGCTCGTGCGGCCTCCAATACCCGCGCATCGACATCCTGACGGGCCGCACCGATGACATGATCAAAGTCAAAGGCGTCAACATTTTCCCTGCCCAAATCGAAGAGGTCCTGCGCGACGTCCCCGGCGTCTCAAGCGAATACCAGGTGATGATTGACCACCTCGACGGCCGCGACATCATGACGTTATATTTCGAAACCGATGCCGAAGCGATTGCCGCGGCGGTCGAGGAGCTTTTGCGCACCGTTTTCAAGTCGCGCATCGGCATCACAATCGTCCCCAAGGCTGTCCACATCGGCGACCTTCCCCGCAGCGAAAAGAAATCCCAACGCATCTTCGACAACCGCTATTAGGTTTCTTGTTTTGACGGCAAGCAGCCAGGGCTACGGTTCCCCACCGTTGCCCTGGCTGCTTTTTGTTGCTGTTGCTGTTGCTGTTTTTGTTGTTCTTGTTGCAGTTTCTGTTTCTGTTGTTCTTGTTTCCGTTACTGTTGCTGCTGCTTGCTTTCGTTTGCTGTTGCTATCGTAATTGCAATTGCAATTGCAATTACTTGGGCAGGCGAGCAACGATCGTTTCGATTAGGAGGCTAGCCTTTTCGCTGATCGAAGCACCAACTTCCAAAACCTCCTCATGATTCAAAGGCTGCCCGGTGATGCCGGCGGCCAGATTTGTGATACTCGAAATCCCCAACACCTCAAGGCCGGCATGGGCCGCAACAATCGCTTCGGCAACCGTAGACATGCCGGCCGCATTGGCTCCCAAAACCCGTAAAGCCCTGATCTCCGCCGGCGTTTCAAACTGCGGACCAGTCATGTACGCATACACACCCTCTCGAAGCTCGATGCCGAGGTCGGAGGCGGCGGCTTTGGCCAAAGAACGAAGCCCCTCAGTATAGACCCGGCTCATGTCGGGGAAGCGCGGCCCAAGGTTCGCGTCGTTTGCGCCGCGAAGGGGCGAGGGCAGGAAGAAACTCAAGTGATCCTTGATGAGCATGAGGTCGCCGGGCTTGCCGTCCTCGTCGATGCCGCCAGCGGCGTTGGTCAGGATGACGCGGGGAATGCCAAGGCGAATGGCGAGCTTGACCGGGAAAACCGTCGTGCGCACATCATGGCCTTCGTAATAATGGAAGCGGCCCTTGAAAAGGAGCACATCACGACCAGACAGGGTGCCAAAGAGCAATTTCCCCGCATGGCCTTCGACAGTCGAGACCGGAAAACCGGGGATCTCCTCGTAATCCAGCTCCAGCTCCACGTTTGCGTGCTCGGCTACCGGCCCCAGGCCCGAGCCCAGAATGATGGCCACCTCAGGGGTGCGAGGCAGTCGGTCTTTGAGTGTGTCGGCGGCTTGCTGTTCGGCTTGGTTGAATTTCTCGTTGCTATAGTCCATGGTCTAGATCTCCTTTGTTGGGTTTGGGGTTTCATGGTTGGGGTTGGTTGCTGGGTTTGGGGTTGCGTTTGGTTGTTTTAGGATTGCTGCTTCTAAGGTTGGTGTTTTGTTTTGTTAGAGTTGGTTGCGCTGCTGAGCGTTGTTTTGTTTGTTTGTACTTAGGCACAAAATTTCTTTGGCTTAATTGTAGCAGACCTTTGGTTTTTGGACGCTTGTTGGGGAGTTTTGTTGGGTTTTTGTGTGTAGATTGGGGGGAGTGGGCAGTTTTGGTGTGTTGACTGGCTATTTGAGAGTTGATTGGGCTATTGGGTGTAGATTGGGCTATTGGGGTGTTGATTGGCCGTATGTAAATTCCAGTGCACAACATAAGAGATCCTTCCGCCCAAAACTCAAATCAACGCAAATATTCTCATCCACTGCATCACTTGAAATATCAGACTTACTGGTTGCTGTAGAAATCAGTCGGAACAATTGCCAATCAAAAAATTTCTGTCCCAACCAACTTCTTTCCTCAAAGAAAGTCCCCACCAAACGGTAAGTTTCCAAGAGTGGTAGTTACTCTCGTTAATTTTAAAGGGGCGGTAGTAACTCTCGTAGTTTTATTATCAGAGTAGCGGAAGGAACTCTTGTATTCTCTGTAGGTTCAACTTGATATCCGTCTCTTCAAGGTTTTGCAAGACTGCTAGGTTAGTTTTTGGAGGTTGATGAGGTGAAGATGATTACACCACCTCAAGTATCGTGTTGATTTTTGATTATATCCGGGATTGGTGAGCCAGAAAGCCATACACCACCTCAAGTATCGTGTTGATTTTCGATTAAATCCGGGATTAGTGAGCCAGAGAGCCATACACCACCTCAAGTGTCGTGTTGATTTTTGATTATATCCGGGATTGGTGAGCCAGAAAGCCATACACCACCTCAAGTATCGTGTTGATTTTCGATTAAATCCGGGATTAGTGAGCCAGAGAGCCATACACCACCTCATGTGTCGTGTTGATTTTCGATTAAATCCGGGATTGGTGAGTCAGAGTGAACCATACACCACCTCAAGTGTCGTGTTGATTTTCGATTAAATCCGGGATTAGTGAGCCAGAGAGCCATACACTATCACAAATGTCGTGTTGATTTTTGACTAAATCCGGGATCAAAGAACGTAAGCGTCAAATCTAGCCCCGTCTTCCCGAGCTAGTGATCTCTTGAGAT
>CAZCLL010000014.1:7705-27938 GCA_964499555.1 uncultured Fastidiosipila sp. | reverse complement strand
GATACCGAAAATGTTGATAATCTGAGATTGGTCAAACGAGTAGAACGTCTTGCTAAAGAAGAGCACGCCACAGAATGGCACTCGCACGAGTTGGAAAAATTGATGTTCGGAACCGGTGATTACCTTGAGGAAAACACCTTTTCAACCGGTCATCAAAGCGTTAACGTGTACGGCTTGCCTGAAAAAACGTATGAAATACGAAGTGAGGACACAGCCGTTGATGTTCAGGTTCATAGGAATGTAACTGTGCAGACTCCGTACCCCAACCAGCCGGTTGCCGATAAACAGAAGCCACTACCCGCCTCTGCTGATATGGAACAGACCCGTACAGAAAAGAAACGTGGTGATGTAGTAAGCAAAAAATACGGAGATGGGTATGTCGTAAAGAGAACAATTAATGCTGGGAAAACGTATGTCACTATCCAATTTGGCAGCGTTCAAAAAACCTATGATGAGGATGTGGCTCGAAAAAGCAAAGAGCTTACTTTCTTCTAAGGCAATTTGGAAAGCTCCCCGACCACCGCGAAGGTAGCCGGAGAGCCTGTCCGGATTAGATCAGGTCGCTGTACTCGTCGTGGAGCTGGGCTTTGGCTTTCTTGAGCCTTGAGTGGAATGTCGTGCGCGGGATGCCGATGATATCGGCGATGTCGCTGTCCGAAAAACCGTCGAGGCGGAGTTCCCCGATGCGGCGGGCTTCCGGCATCAGCTCGTCCAGCCTCTTAAGGAGCTGCTCGAATACGATGCGGTCGGTCACGATAGAGTCGATGTCGGCGGACTCATCCTCTCGGATGTCGCCTAAAATCTCCTGCTCGTGGTCGAGTGAAAGGCTGTCCCCGGCGGTACGGTACTTGCAAACGGCGCAGTCGCCGCTGCAGAGCCACCACTTGTTTCCAGGGCAGGAACAGCAGCCGTGACGGTGCGCCTTACGGAAGGTGTTCCAGATCGGGCGGTAGAACTCGTTGTAGACCTCGTCGCTGACGGGAATGCGCTGCTTGGTGGCGGGATCGTAGACAAAGTGCTCTCGGATTTGCGGGTGATTTTCATTGGTTGACATGGATTTTTCCTCCTGCGATTTTTGTTGAGAAATCACAGGAAGGAAAAAAGCCCCTGTGATCTCTCACAGGAGCTATCCAATAGTTAGCAAGGTTGTTGCGCTATGGTTAGCAGCGATAGTAGCGTTAGCAACGATATTAGTTTTTAAGGAGGAGAGACGATGCCAAACCAGAGTATTCCATATTTGTGCGGCGGAGTCTTTTTGACCCGGCTTATGAAAGCGCGTCCGTCAAGAAACGGTGTGCGCGAGCACTACATGGGCGACCACGACGGTCTTTCCGACCCGGAAACTATGCTGGCGTTCATAAAGGCAATGAGCCCCAACTTCACTGCGCCCGCTGGTAACACATTTAAAGAAAATACCTCATCGTATAAAAACTGCCGAAAAAACTGCGGGATCTATTTGCCATTCGCAGCAGATTCGGCGGAGGTGCGTGCTTTTGATGAGTGCGTCCGAAATGATTACACAAAAGCGCTCACGCGCATGGGTACGTTCACCGATGGCTTTCTTGAGACAGGAACGGAGACAAAAAAAGACGAGTACCTTGTTCAGGAACTCGTCGAGATAATCAGAGATGATAAAGAAATACCGGTAGCAGCCGTGTTCTACATAAACGAAGATGGCTCTCCGTCTACAAAGGCACAACTACTTACAGCTACAGCAATTTGCTTCGAGGCATTCCTCATTGGAGTATGGCACTACATTCTCATGAGCCGACCAGACAACCTTCCTGGCCGCAGTACAATACAGAGCTGGACTCCTACGTATTCCGGGATATGCGTAGAACGGGTATATTCCGCCGTTGTTCCGATTAAGACCGCAGAGCCAGAACCGTCTGAAGGAACAGCCGCACCCACTGTCGAAGCTGAAATTGTTGATGAAGCTTCTACTGATGCGGAGAATCCCTGCTCTGGACAAGCCCCAAAAGCCACAAAGCAGGTTATCATGAATAATTACGGTAAGGGCGTACAGATCGAAGAGCTAAACGGCACGCTGACGATCAACATCAATTGAGGGAGTGCGTATGGAGAACAAGCTAAAAACCACATCGGTCGGCATACAGCCAGCCGCACCGGAAGTGATTACATACAACAATTACGGGAAAGGTGTTCAGGTCGGTCACGCCGACACATTTTCACCAACGGTTAACTTGATAATAACCGGCTCAAACGGACAACAGAGGCCAGCCAATGCCGACTACTATAATCTGTTCGTTGGCTTTGATCCGTTTGCCTCTGATCACCTGCTCGTGCCGAAAGATCGCGCACTAACCGAGTATATGACGCCTGAACTCAAAGACTGTTTTGCCACTTTGGACGATGGTGCAATAGCAGAAATAAAGAGATTTCCTTCTATTATCGTCGATGAATACTGCAAAACCACGCCAATTGACAAAAACGCCGTATTTGCTTTCGTGACGGATATCCACAAACAGCAAAACGGCGTGATGGTCTACTTTCAGCGATTCTATCCTATACCGGTTAAGGTGCTCATCGAAAACGAATACGCGCTTGGTACTGTGAACGGATTTGAATCGTTTAGAACGCATTGGACGATAAAAAATATAAACCTATTACAGGTGTTACAGGATGCGGGTGTTAAGATGTGGGGGTGAGGAAATGACAGATAAAAGCGAAATAGCATCGGCTGCCCTACCGCCAGCCGCAGTGTCATTTACGAACGCTGCGCAGGGCATGGTCAACACTGGTTCTGGTGTTCAAGTTGGCACCAACACTGGAATCATGAACTTCAATTTCAATGGTTTCGGACCGGAAATGACCGCGAATCTTATGCTTGTGGTCCTGAACATCGGAGCGCGCGGTTTCAATGATGGTCTGTTTTTTGATTCTTCCGCAATCGAGCCACAGCAGATAAGGATTGTATTTGAGAAGATATTTACGGCGACTGATCAGACACAGCACTATGCCATGATGATGAATGTGAGATAACAGTAAAGTCCGCTGATGGAAAGCGTAAAAAAGCATGATAACGGCTATACCAGGGTTATGTGAGGAGGTGGCAGGTTGAAAGAGGACAGAAATTCACCAAGAAGATTTCAGATAAATATGGACGAAAGGAAACTTTCCGTTCTCGTCATTTCCCTATTTTCTTCCTGGATGCTGGCATTTCTCTTTGAAGGCCAAATCTTCTACTCCCTTGCCGATGCTTATAAAATCGATCCTGCGGGCATGGTCTTCTGCGGAGTTGCGGCTAATTTTGCCGGACTATTGCTGTGCGGGCTGTTTATAAAAACAAAGAAAGCGGCAAAACGGCTGTTTCTGTGTTCTTTTCTCTTTTTCATCGCCATATCCGTGATTTTTTTCTTCCCACCGTCCGTATTCTGGACGGCAGGACTCATCGCGGGTTCGTTTCTGGCCGGAGGCTGCGTGGCTGCCTGGGCATTTTATCTAAAAAGCAGTACGCCAAAAAACGAACGGATCAAAACGGTAGCGGATATGTTGATCTTATCCAATGTCCTCATGATATTGCTCAACATGGCGGCCATCCATCTATCACCGCAGACAGGGCTGGCATTGTCCATGTTTATGCTATTGTGCGCCTTTGGGTTCGCCCTAAAGCTCCCGGCAGATGATAACGCCGTTTCCTCCACTCACTCCGGGCAGAAGGAGAATCTCGTAGGCATTGCGAGGCTTTTGGCTTTTTTGTGCCTGTTCATCATCATTATCACCATTAACTCGGGACTCATGTATCAGGTGGTGAATCCCGCCTTTGCACATCTTGAGGGATTAACAAGCTGGTATTGGGCTGTCCCTTTTATCGCCGCACTTTTTATCATGAGAAATCTGCCTCGGCGAATGAACCGCACCTATATCCTCTATGTGGCCATCGCCATGATCGGTCTTTCCTTTATCGGTTTTATGGTTTTTGGCCGCGGGGCGGTCAGCTACCTTGTAATTAATACGCTGATGCTTGGAGCATTCGGGGTGTATGACCTGTTTTGGTGGAGCATTCTCGGTGAAATGCTGGAGTTCCACAAAAACCCCGCAATAGTTCTTGGCATGGGTCTGTCCGCCAACGTATTGGGCGTTCTGTTGGGCGGGCTCATTGGAAGTGCATTATTATCGTCCAATATACCCAGTTTGAATCCCACGCTTCTGGCACTGGCCGTGGTTTGTGTGACGCTGGTTCTCCTTCCGCCGCTTCACAAGCATCTTTCCTCCCTGCTTAAGGGTCATGCGTATCTCTCGGCGTTTTCCGAATTGCCTGCGCAGGAACAATCAGGCCATCTCGACCAAGCCGCAAGGTTCGGGAACCTGTCGGAACGGGAAAGCCAGGTAGCCTCCCTGCTGCTTCAAGGAAAGACCTACAGAACCATCGCTGGCGAGCTAAATATTAGTGAGAACACTGTCAAGTACTATGTGAAAAACATCTATTCCAAATTCAATATTCAAAGCCGCGCAGAGTTGATTGACATCATATTGAAAAAAGAGGACACGGTTACACCGAAATAGCCTCCGGAAATCATGTATTTCAAGCCCCTACCCGAAAAAGGTAGGGGCATTTTTGCGCAGACTACCCGATTCGGGTGGTCTCTTTCTGTTTGCGTTTTTGCTATATTGTTATTGATAGCTGAAATCCTGTCAGAAGAGGAGGAGTACATTTGAAGGCAATCAGAAAAAGGAGTTATATTTTCGTAGCTTTCACCGGTTTTTTTGTACTGACGGGCGCTATGCTTCTCTTTTTCGGGGGAGCTACGTCCGAAATCCAGGCACAGATGTTTTTGGCAAGTCTCATCATTGCGAGTGGAATTTCGGCGGGGTTCTGGATACGGGAACGCAGGAAGCTAAAGATTGCGCGCCTTATTGCGGAAAACCCAATCCTGCACATCCATACCGCCGTCATCAGAGACCTGTCTGGTGAAACAGCACAGCGGTCGGATACCGAAAGCACCGAGGTAATCGTCTCCTATTTTGGCATTCTGCTGGACGAGAAAACCATAAAATTCAGCCAGGACGGCATCCGGCTCAAAGCCATGGAGATAGGAAACGACTTCATTTCTTTCACCTACGGCACGGAAAAGCGGACACAGTACATCCGGCTTCTGCGCCCGGCAATCGATCCGGCGGCAATGGAGAAAATCTGTGAACGCTTCCGATATGAAACAGGAATCACCCCAACATTACTATCTTAAATTGGATGGAACAAAGATGAAAACTTGACTTTGAAGGAATCAAATATATTGTAACTGGAGGATAAACGTGATGAAAAAGGTACTATGCATGTTAATAGCTGTGCTGCTGCTTGTAGCAGTTCTCGCAGGATGTGGCGAGCCAGCCAAATCCGACCCGCTGCCAACAAATGATAACGGGACCTCGAATGAATTGGCTGTATCCACGGAAACGCCCGCTGTTTCGAAAGCTGCCGAAAGCAGTAATGATGCCGGCGATGGCGCCAATGTGGCAGAATCTTATGCCGCTTATCTGGAAGCCAAAAATGCTGTGATTATCAAGATCACCGACGGTCTATCCAACAGCCCCGATGCGGGCATGGCAGTACTTTCTTTTCTGGGCGTCGGCATGACCGATTTGGCGTTGCTGCCTGTGAGTTTTTTTGGTATGGGTCAGGAGACGATGGAGATGGGGCTCTCGATGATGGGTGCGACCGACATCCAATACACCGAGAACGGCAATAATTATACCGTCACATATTCCGACAAAGAGAACAAGAAGTTTACGTATTCAGGCATATACAACCCCGCTATCGATGCTTTAATCTGTACCGTCACGGCGAACGGCGTCGAGAGCACCTATATCGAATATCGAAAAGCCGCATTCGGTTACATAGGGCAATATTACTTTCTCAACGAAGACGGAACAACCTCGATCTACATGATAGCCGTGGACGGCGAGGATGGTATCGTCGGCATTTCGGCAACTCCCGGCAAGCCTGCGGCGCTAACTGGCAGCGAAGCCGCCGACTACCCGAAGGCATGCAGTGAGTGGTATAGCGTCAAGGGAACAACCATCACCGGTAAGACATCAGATGGATTAGATCTCAGCTTCGAGTATGTGCCCACGCAGTCTGCCTCAAACTGATCACAAAGCGGATGATCTGCGGGGATAGAAAAGGTCAGATTGAAAAAGCATATCCAGATTATACGATTAGACGGTAAGCATTACCAAGCTTTGAAAGGAGCGATTATATGTATTGCGAACAATGCGGGGCTCAGTTCGAACCTGAGAGCAAGTTCTGTCCAAACTGCGGGAGCCCTATAGCGCAGGCCGCCGGCAATGCGGCCTCCGAATCTCATATACAAGAGCCGTTCAACCAATCCAGTAACACGGAAGAGGTTGTGTGGGTTCTTACTGCGCAACGCAAGGAATCGTTTTTCAAAAGAAAAGCCTGTTCACTAATCTTTATGAGGGACAAATTGATTGTCGCCCACCTCTCTGCCCAGCACCAAAAGGAGGAGAGCGCCAAAGTCTCGAGTGAAATAAAGGCTCAGGGCAAGGGTTTCTTCAAGGGCAGTGCGGCAATGATGCAGCACTGGGCAAATTATCATAAGAAGTACTACTCCATGACATCGGGGCATATCCTTGCCGAAGACCCTACAAACTTTGCGATTCCATATATGAATATTAAAAAGATTGTCTATCAATGCGAGTCAACCGACATAGACTCTGACGGTAGAAGCTACGGCCATCAGGGCAGGCTTGATATTTCTCTCTTTGACGGCAAAAAAATCAAGTTTTCCCACACACGCTCCCATGACAGCACCATCAAGAAAATGCTGATAGAACTCTTTGGTAAAAAACTGAAATACAGAAAATAGCTCCCGCATGCCCCGCTCATATGGCGAGCAATGTAGTTACAGCAATATAATGTGAAGTTGCAGGTGAATGGCATGAACAACTCAAAAGAACGAAATGGAATAATAATCGTCCTCTTGGCATTGGTGATTGTGGTATGGGGCTTGGGTCTTGCCGGCTGGGTTAAAGGCTATTCCGACAGCTTTAGCTTGTTCAAAAAGGGCGACTCTGACATCCCGGAAACCCAAATAATCGAGGAGACTACCCAAATTGAGCCTCCCGTGCAAACACCGCCCCCAAAAGAGCTTGATGAGACTGCTCCCACTGAGGCCCCCATGGAAACACCAGCCCCGCTGGAGCTTGATGCAAGCGGCGTCTGGGATATGACCTTCCGTCGCTATTACTTCATTGAGAACGAAGGTTCATGGGAATCCATTGGCATGGAAGAAATTTTTCTCTGGATGGAAATCTATCCCGGAGAGCAGTTTGAATGTGATATCATGCCCTACGAGGGCACCATAAACGGCGAGTCATACGCCGATTCCCTTGCCATCGAGCCGCAGCTTTACACGGGTGAGGTTGTCGGAGATACGCTGAGGCTATATCTCGACCTCGACACTTTCTATCTTGACCCCGCCTTAGAGGTAAGCGACACAATTCAGCCTGACTATATTGAAATTCCGATCGCCACAGAAAACGGCCTGCCACGCGGTGTCTATGATTTCACATGGGTAGCAGCTGTTGACAACTACAGCTTGCAAAGCCGTGTGACCATCGAATTAATAAAAAGATAAGCGAAAGCGCTGTTAGGAGGGAATAACATGTTTTGCAGACATTGTGGATCGGAAGTGAATGACAACGCTAAATTTTGTTCGAAGTGCGGGTCAAATGTTGAGAGAATAAATATCGAGGCAACCCAAATAAACCGCCAAGATGAGACATCCAATAATATCTCTCCGCAGTGGTCATCGCAGGCTCCACCGCAACAGCCACCGAGGCAGTATATTTCGCCGCACCAGTCACAAAAACAGCCTCCCGCAGGCGGTGGCGTCTCCAAACGGCCGGGCGGACGAAACGCTTTGATTATCATACTTATCCTATTATTGGTGGCGGGACTTGGCGCCAACATATTCCAGCTTATAAACGGAACACATATCTTTTCGGGGAGCAATCCCGGTCTTCATAATACGGAGGGGCTTGCAACATACAAAGATGTCAATCCTGATTCTATTATTAAGACGGAAAAGTGGGGTTATGTGCCGGCCAATCAGGTCATCATCGTATTTTATGACGATGTGGATAACGTCGCAGCGAAAAAGGTTATTGGGCAAATCGAGGGAACCATAGTCGGCGAACTGGAATTGATCAACCTATATCAAGTTGAAACTACCGACAAAACTGAAGCTGAGCTAAACGCAACTTTGGATGCTGCCTCCGGTATGGACGGTGTTGAGCTTGTCTTCCCTAATGTGCCGGCGTATGGTTCAGATACGATGGGTACGTCATGTACCCCCCTCAAGGATCCCGCATACACAGATCCGGCAAATTCGCATTATAACATCATCGGAATGGAAAACGCGTGGAAAATCCTCAAGGGGAGCGGCATACCCCTGAACAAGGTGAATGTCGGGGTCCTGGACGAGGCGTTTTATACCGGATCGGACGAGTTTGGCGGCAAGGTCAAGTTGTCCGGTGATACCACAGACAATCCTGTGAAAAAAAACAACCAGATTGTCAATGCAGGATTTACCCATGGAACAAAAGTCGCTCATGTGATAGGCGCGGATGCTGAAAACAGTGGTATGGTTGGTGTGGCCGGTGTACTTGAAGAAAACCTTAATATCAATGTGAAAAATGTCTTTGATGCTAATCCACATTACACCGCCACGCAGGCCGATGCCGAGAATTTGACGCAATTTACGGATCCGGCAAGCGGCGTGGCGTATACCGACAAGGCACTGGTTTACTTAAAGAAGATGGTGGATGACGGTGCTACGGTTATTAACTGTTCCTTCAACTTTAAGCCGCCAAGTGATAATTACGAGTACATCGTAAAAGCATATGAGAAGTTTTTTAAGAAAATGCAGGAAACAAAGCCAAATGTCATTTTTGTGGCGAGCGCCGGGAACTCCGGTAATGCAGATAAAAGCCAAGGTGCGCTGAACGGCAAAAACGACTGCCCCGCCGGAATCAAGCTGCCAAATGTTATCACAGTAGGCGCAGTCAACAACGACGGTTCCCGCGCCGATTTTTCGAGCTATGCTACAGGCGACGCAGAGGTTACACTTTCTGCACCGGGCGTGCAGATGGTTGTGGGTACAGATGAAAACGGACAGCCGATCAAGGCAAGTGGTACAAGCTTCTCCGCGCCGCAGGTCACTTCCGCCATTGCTCTGATACAATCGATCAACCCTGATTTAAATGCTGAACAGGTTAAGGAGTTATTGGTGAAAACATCCGCGCCGGGAATTACGACGGGCGATCAATCCATACCCATACCCGAAGGGATGGGCGCTGGTGTACTGAGAGTCGATCAGGCTGTACTGCAGGCGATCAACGATATGCGGGAAAAGCAGAACCTGCCTCCTTATGAAATGCAGCAGCTTCTTGATATAAGCACGGTCACATTGACTTCCAAGGGTTCTGGTCTGGAATATACGCTGTCAGCGCATATTCCGGCAGCTTTGTCAGGCAGCGCGGATGTGAAAATTGAAGTTACAGGGCAGCACAGCTTAAAGGGAGACACCACTCAGTCTGTTCCGGTCGGCAGCGATGCGACGTGGGAGATTGCGCTGGATAAAGATGAGGTGTTTGTACGCGTCAAACGGTTGGATAACGGCGCCTGCGCGTATATGACGCTATCGCCGGAAGCGTCTGTTGCGGGAATGTATAATGCCTCCGGAACAGTCACGATGCTTGGAAACACCGATCCAATCAAGGATTTTAAGGCTAAAGTGGAGCAGAATGGCGCCGCAATGGAAATTATCCTTTACGACGATAGCGGCAGCGTACTGACAGGCACATATGATGAGGCCACCAAGACATTTGTCGGGAAAGATACGCGAAATCCCGACGAACTGTGGGAATCGGTCTGGTGGCAATGGGGAGAAACAACAATTGTATTCGATACGTCCGCCAATCCTCTGCGGGCAACGGGTAAGCTTTTCGTGCCTCAAGATGATGATCCCGCTTCTTTCGATCCCGAAATAACGGTTTATTTTACAATGATAAAGGCAGATTCGTAGAAATCATTATTTGCGGTTCGAGCGCTTTGATCGATTCACGGGTCATAGTGCATACCGCTCGGGACTCATTCATGCGCACAGAAGGAGGAACTCTGTTGGATGAATTGAACTGGTCGATTCGCATCCCGCTCCTGAAAAACAGGGTAATACGGAATCAGCTTAGTCTAGCGCTTGGAATTCCCTTCGGAATACTGTGCATCGTGCTTTTGGTAGTGCAAGCTTACAACGGTCTTGTGATGGTGGGTTTAGCTCTGGTGCTGGGGTTCCTGCTTGTCTTGCTCATATTCCGAGGCACATATGATGTGGAATTTACGCTGGACGACAAAGGAATCACATGCGAAACACAAAGCAGGCAAAAGAAACGTGTGCGTCGCATGGCTACGGCTACCGCGGTCATGGGCATGCTTGCGGGAAATCCCACAACGGCCGCCGCGGGTATCATGGCGAGGGCAAGAACAAAAGAACGGCTTCTCTGGAAACGAATCAGGAAGGTTAAGTATCTAGATCGGCAAAGCACAATAATGCTCCGTGCAGGCTTTGGAGAATCAATCGCCGTTTTCTGCACGGAAGAAAACTACAAACAGGTTTCAGCAGTTATTCGCCAAAAATTGGGGACAACAAATGAAAAAGATTGTTCCTAAGATATTTCTTATAATTATCGGCATAGGCCTTTCACTCTATGGAATGATGATGCCATTGCTATCCGTAGTCGGCGAAAAAACGCAGGGCACGATTACGGTTGTCCGGAGAGAAGGTGGCGAGCGGGCTGAAGCGATTCCCAACCGCTACAGTTACTCGGTAGGATATGAGTTTTTGCTGGATGATGGCACCGTAGTTTACGGCAACACGAAAGTAATTGGCAATGCGTACAACGCCGGTATATCAAAAGGCCAGGCTTCAATACGTTATCTGAAAATACTTCCATATGTTAACGCATTGGAGGCCGATACAACCCTCTCGGTTGAGCATGTCATTTTGATTGCTGTGGGCGTTTTTATTGTTGTTATTAACCTCCGCAGCCGCCCCGGTGACAATCGGCTGCGGCGAAGAAGTGAAAGGGACAAGTGAAGGAGGATATGGATTTATAGAGCAGCAAACGCCAATGGACGAGCCGGTGTTTTCATTTTGTACCCTCGTTAACGATTTATACTTGCGCTTTCGATTGATAAACCGATGCTTTCGATTGCTGGTAAAAAGTTTCATTGTATCAATATTATCAGCCTTTGCCATATTATCTGAAAAGCCCCGAATTCGGGGCTTTTTTGCTGTGTTTGTGTAACAAGAGAGTAACGATGTTTCAAGCTGATCCCCAATTGAGCTAGATCCGTTCCTACACTTCAATTAGTCGATAGACCGGGGAACGGGTTTTTCCGTATTCATCCAAGTAGGCTATGTCGTCTTGTACTTGATGGATTGGCTCACTGAAAAGTAATGACAACACTGCCTCTTTTTCTCCCGGTCTCGACATAGGTGTACGCATCGACAATCTGTGCGAGAGGATAGATCTTGTCGATCACAGGTATGTAGTTACCGCTATCCGCAAGGTCTCCAAGAAGCTGTAAGTCCTCCAAGCGTTCGCTAGCCGGCCCTCCACTGACGGTAATGTATTTCCCGTTCGTAGCAAGCACATGCTTGCAGGAAGCCTTTGTGATTTTACCCACGGCGTCGAAGATCACATCATATTGCTGCCCTTCGCTACGAAAATCCTTTGTGGTGTAGTCAATTACGTGGGCTGCACCAAGGCTTTTGACAAGTTCCAAATTCCGTTGGCTACACACGCCGGTCACTTCTGCACCCAGATGTTTTGCGAGCTGAACGGCACTGGTGCCGACCGCTCCGGATGCGCCATAGATGAGGATTCTTTGCCCTTTTTTCAAATCGGCTTTGCGGAAAAAATGCAAGGCGCTTGTTCCGCCAAAGGCGATGGCAGCCGCTTGTTCATAGCTGATATTGTTTGGCTTAGGCATGAGTTTTCCATTTTCAGGAAGCACAATGTACTCTGCGTGCGCACCCATTTTCATACCGGTCATGGCAAAGACAGAATCGCCGACCCGATAGGTCGTGACATCCTTGCCGACCGACTCCACCTGCCCAGATAATTCCGTTCCAAGGATGGCTTGTCTCGGCTTCCCGACTCCGTAGATTAAGGCCATGATCGGCTTATAGAGCGCGGGGATATTCAAACCTCGAACCCGGCAGTCGCCGGATGAGACCGTTGCGGCATGGACATGAATCAACACTTCATCATCCTTGGGAACGGGGATGGGCCGATCTTCGATTTTCACTACGTCGGGCGGTCCGTAGGCGGTACAAATTGCGGCCTTCATTGTGGTCGCGGCTGCTGTGCTTCCATGAATGCTGTCCATCATCGTCCTCCCCTCTTTTCCTAGAAAAGATTGCTGTTTGGTCTGCCGAAGTCCCCTGTTTTCCAGAAAGACGATTCCAAAGATGGCACGTATTCTCCCGTTACCAGCGCCATGACGATCTACTAGATGTTTGCTTATTAAGAACAGGGTAGCTTATTTCTTTGATCATGCATAGTTTTTTAGCTACATCAAGTAGAGATTTTTATCTAGGAAACAAACTTTGTCTTGAGGAATCACAGCTTCCTCATATGTACATCATAAGGGGCACACAAGAACCTAAAAAATGATAAGCTTCAAAGCAGAACACCATGTGAGGATAAAAGATGCTAAACCAAGCCATCATAATCGCTGCAAGAGCACATGAAGGCCAACTTGACAAAGGTGGCCACCCCTACATTCTGCATCCACTCCGAGTCATGCTCCAGTGCCAAACAGAAGCGGAACGGATTTGTGCCGTCCTTCACGATGTCGTTGAGGACACAAACATCACTCTTGAATACTTACGTGAACAAGGGTTTACCGATGAAATCCTCACAGCCCTTGCCTGTTTAACCAAACGTGATGGCGAGTCCTACGACGACTTCATCAGCCGTGTCCTGCAAAACGAATTGGCAAGCCGCGTGAAACTCGCAGACTTACGTGACAACATGGATTTGTCTCGCATCCAGACTCCCAGCAACGAAGACGAAGCAAGAATGCGAAAATACCAACGAGCCGTTGATCGCATCGAAGCAACCCTACACTACTGAGCCACCCCTACTCCCCATCAACCTGGGCTTCGCTGGCAGCAACCAGGCGGCTTTCAACAGCCATTTTCTGAATAATTGCCTGCACCGTCTGGGCCAATTCACTGCCCTCACGATAATCTGCCTCCATCAGGAAGTTGACGCGACCGTGTGTCAGAAGCTCGCGGGCGCGAGCCTTTTCACCGGGCTTGTGGACAGCAATTGAGTAGCCGCCGCTGGTTTTCACAAGCTTCATGGCCGGCACATCCGTATAGCCATCGCCAATGTAAATCATATTGCGAAACGGGATTGGCCGCTCTGACTCCGGTGTATAGCGATTCAAATCATCATCATTGGAAATGTCCAGAATCCCTTTGTTAATCCGAAACAGAAACTGCGTCTTCGTCGTGTAATTCACCACATTCTTCGGCCACACCGCCACGCCATTCTCATCGTAGTAAAACTCGCAGGCAAAGACCTCCCGAAAATTCTCAAAAATCTCCGTCCCTTCAATAATCTCTCGAAGACCAGAAGAAATAATGTAGTGCTCGACTTCGACGCCGCGGCTTTGGCCGAAACGAGAAATCCACGAAAACCACGCCGCAACCCCCGGAAAATACTCGATCGCTGCACCCAAACCGACAAAATCCTGGCGACGGATAGGCTGCTTGTTCGCCTTCGCCTTATCCAACATCACATACATGTACGCCAGCACGCGGTCCATCCCCAGCATCTCCGAGTAGCGATTCGCCTCGCGCCAAAAGGCCTCCGGACTCTGCCCCAAGTTCGGAATGAACGTGAACTCCTGCATATCCTGCGTCCCTAAGGTCTTATCGAAGTCATACATGATGGCTATTTTCGGCAATCTCTCCATAGTAGCCCTCCTTTTCCCCTATCATAGCCCAAAATAAATCGGATTAGAAATGGCTCTAGGCAAAGATAGCCCCCCAATTTTCACGACGACCTTCAGGTAGGCAAATCCCCAGGAGGCCGGAACTTCCACCTCCCCGGCTGCTTCTCGGAGCAAAATCTCCCCCTCCGCATTCACCAGGTAGTATTTTTGGCCAAAGCCGCCGCCCCCCACCTCATAACTCAGTTTCAGACCAGGCTGCCAGCTAACAAGATCGCCCATCATCGCCTCACCTGCTTGAAGGGTGAGGCGAATACCCTTCGCTTTTGACGAAACGAATGCGTGCCCTGCCCGCATCGCCTCAAGCAAATCTTCCGGCGACCTCGACTTCGCATAGAGCCAAGTCACGGGATGCCCCATCCTTGCAAAATGAAAATCCCGATGATAATCACTGCCGCCCACAATCGGGATGCGGCGGCCCGCACAAAGCATCTGATGCCACCAAGCCAAAGTTTTCACGTTGGCGGGCCGCATCACCGAATTCCAGATCTCAAGCATCTCGAAACAGTCATCGCGTCCCCAAAGCCAGGGCGTATGCACATCATGGGGATGGTTTACGGAGATGAGGGCACCGCGGGCTTTCGCCTCCGCAAGCAAGGCGAGCATTTCCTCTTCACTGTTCGCCAAGAAACTATTCTCAAAAGGATTCGGGACCCCAAAGAAATTCATATGCCCTTTGTAATGCGTCCACTCAACACCCGGGATCAGTGTGAGGCCCGGTACCTTTGGCAAATGAAAATTCTCGGCTGTATTGTTGTGATTCGTGACCGCAATGAAATCGAGGCCGAGCTTCCTGGCCTTTCGGGTCAACTCATAGACCTCATGCTGCCCATCCGACGCATCCGAATGCATATGAAGATCCCCAACAAACCAGCCGGGCTCCTTGCCCAAGAAACGTATCGTGTAACGAACTGGGAGTCCGCCCTCCGGAATGTGGTAAGCGCCAACTAAGATTTGCCACGTTCCCGCTTGAATCTCGCGTGTGAGGTAGCCATTGGTCGATTCAAGTGCACCAACGAAAATTTCCCGACGCGCCGAGCCCGACCACCCCAGGAATTTCCCTTCCAGGTCCAGCAAGCCAATATCCACAATATTCTTTTGTTTGGCCGAAGTCTCCGGTGCATACTCATAAGAAACCACAAGCTTCTCCACGCCGGAAGGCACAGCAAAATCCAGTGTGTAGTACGTCCCCTCAGCAGACTTGGGGATCAGGTGATCTAAAACCAGCTCAGCCATGGTCGGAAGCGGCGGCTTTGGCCTCATCAGGAAAACGAAGGAAGAACGATAGAACCACCGAAATCACCATGATCACCAGCGGGAACTGAGAGATCAGGAAGCGGGCAGCACTCGCCGGCTCAGGGCCCGGATTGTCGCCGTTCACATACCCAAACATATTGGATACCAGCATAAAACCGATCGCCGCGAATAGGCCACTCGTCTTGTTCAGCACACCAATCAAACTCGAATAGGTCCCCTCGCGCCGCAGGTTGTACTTAGCCGTGTCCTCATCCAAAATCCGGGCACTCACGATATCCATCGTCGCCGACGTCCCCCCGTAGCCGAAGCCCAGAACCACGAGGCTCACGAGGCTCGAAGCCAAGCTATTCGCAAAATTCAGCGGAATCAAGGACACCGCCACCACGATCAACGAAAGCCGCCACGCCTTCATCAAATGAATCCGCTTGATGATCTGCACCCACACAGGAATCGCCGCAATTGCCAGCAAAATCACCGTCGCCAACATGATCGTCGACGTCGTCCCACTCGTCGCACCTAGAACATATTTTGCATAGAACGACACCGACTGCTGCAGCACCGAGAACGCCGCAAAGAACGCCGCATTCGTCAGCCCATAGAGCCAAAACTTCGGATTTCTCAGAATCGCCACCACGGCCGCAAGGAAATTCGGCTTCGGCATCACTTGCGCTTCCGGCGTCTCGTGCGAGTTAAACGCCATATACCAGATTACGATTACGGCCAAAGCCGCATACACCACCGCTGTCACCTGGTAGCCCAGCCAATCCGCAACCATCGGCGTCAAGGCAATACTAATAATCATGGCGAGCAACTGAAAAACTTGCCGTAGCGCATTCGTCTTCGCCCTTTCCTCTTCGGTTCGGAAAAGCTCCGGAAACAACGCCCCATAATTGGCATTAATCAAGGAATCCAAAGTCCCCGTCATGATATACATCAGCAAGGCATACACAAAAATCGGTGTCCCCTCCAGCGCCGGCGGACTAAAGAACAAGATAAAAAACAACGCCAACAAAGGCGCCCCAATCACCAGCCACGGCCTCCTCCTCCCCCACGGCGATCTCGTCCGATCCGACAAAAAGCCATACACCGGATTATCAATTGCACCACCGTATAAATAGCCAAAATCAAAGCAAACTGATCCGCCGTTATCGCCGACAGCCGATCCACATAGAAGATAAACGCATATGTCTTAAACATATTAATCGGTATCGACGTCCCAAACATCCCCACCGCATAATTAATGGGTCTGGTCTTTCTGGCTTGTAGTTTGGTTGTGGTTGTTGTTGTTGTTTTTGCTGTTGGTGTTGGTGGTGTTGCTGTTGCTGTTGCTGTGGTTTTTGTTGTTGGTGTTATTTCGGTGTTGGTGCTGTTTGTGTTTGTGTTGGTGTTGGTGTTGCTATTTTCATTATCTCTCTGGATTTGCTGTGAATCTTTTCCCTGTGGATCTTTTCCCTGTGAATCGCTATGGTGCGGTTCGCTCTGCTTTGGTGCTTGTCCCATGGTACTGGCGTCTCCTTTCGCGATAGCAAATAACCTATATTTCCATTGTAGCGAAATTATTCACCACATGTTAGTGATTTAGCCTTGAATCCTGTTAAATTGACATTAGTTTTCGCCCCAAGGCTTATGTTTCGGTGACTCTATATGAGTACATCCGAAGCTGAAGTTTCTGGCGGTGAGCCAGATGCGGATGTAACTCTCACGATTTATTGTAGTTTGTGCGGTAGTGATTCTTGTATTATCCCAGGTTCTGGTAGATATCCCCCATTTCTAGTTTCTTCGAGGCTGCAAGATATCTCCGTAGAACTTTTTCATGGACTCACTATTTAGATAATAAGATACGGTGGTCAGGATCCGTCGTTATCCATGCATGACATACCACCTTTCATAGGCATGAGCTTCGGAAGTGCCTGTTCTTGTGTCCAAACGGCCTCAAAGCCCATTCATAAGCATAGTTTCTCATTTACATAATATGTAGGATGGACAAAACTCAGCGATATCCGAGTTTAACATGTTATTTTTCGCTCAATTTTCGTAAAACCGAGCCAAAATCTTCCCCCGTAGGGGCGTTTCTGACTGTTTTACTCCCATTGTCCCTAGGAAAACTCACTGCCAGCTTGGATATGGCAGAGTTTTGTCCACTTGATTCAAGAGTCCCTTCCGCCCAAACCTCAAATCAACGCAAGGATTACCATACTTTGTAACACTCCAACCCCCGAACCAACAACCCGCTGTAGAAATCAGCCGAAACAGCGGACAGCCAAAAAAAAAAATTCCTACCGCATCCATCTCCCTACACCACAGACAGCACCCGTTAGAAGCAAGTTCTTCAATGCGGCAGTAACTCTCGTCATTTATTTTTAAGGGCGGTAGTCACTCTCGTAATTTGTTTATATGTAGCGGTTGCTTCTCTTGCATTGTCGGTACGTTCTACTCGATATCCCCCAATGCTGTGTTCATTGTGGCCGCTAGTGAGGCTTATGAGATGCTTATGAGATAACATCGCATTCATCAATTGCGCTGGTAACTGAGACGGTAGAATCACAATAACAATGTCAACCTAAACTATCGTGTTGATTTTCGATTAAATCTGGAATCCAACTGCCTAAATTGTAATCTCCACTTCAAACATCGTGTTGATTTTCGATTAAATCCGGGATCCAACTGCTTAAACTGCAATCTCCACTTCAAACATCGTGTTGATTTTCGATCAAATCCGGGATCAAAGCACCCAAACAGCAATCTCCACCCAGAGTATCGTGTTGATTTTCGATTAAATCTGGAATCCAGCTGCCTAAACTGTAATCTCCACTTCAAACATCGTGTTGATTTTCGATTAAATCCGGAATCGAGTGCCTCAAACAGCAATCACCACCCGAGATGTCGTGTTGATTTTCGATTAAATCCGGAATCGAGTGCCCCATACACTAAATCGGCCGAATATTGAGCCTCTCTCAAGGTCATCAAGCCATCCAAACAATAGCCCATACAAAAAGCGCCCCCAACAGAGCGCTCAAAAACCAAGTTCCATTGCAGCAGAGCCTAACAAACCAGCAGACCTCAACCGAACCAGCAGACCCTAACCGAACCAGCAGACCCTAACCAACCCAAAGGCCCTTCACCCCAACAGTCCCCTGCCATCAAACCTTATCACGCAGAAAATTCTCAGAAACCTTGCCCGTCCCAATCTCAAACAAGCTCTTCACAAAAGCCTCGCTATACGGCAAAAATTCACCAGCCTTGCAAAGGGCTTCCACCTCGGCCAGTCCAGCCCAGCGAACCGCCTGCACTTCGCCCTCTTCCAAAACCAAATCTCGCAAATCAGGCTCCATATAATAAAAGAAATAATGGTCGAAATAATCAGGACCCCAAATCGTAAAATAAGGCCGCAACAACGAGGGATCCAAATCCAAACCAAGCTCCTCCAAACACTCACGTCGCATCCCTTCGCGAGCCGTCTCCCCACTGACTGCGCTCCCACCAACACTCACGTCCCACAAAGAAGGCCAGCCATGTTTGTGATCATCGCGCTGCTGAATCAACATCTCGCCATGCGTATTAAAAATGCATAAATGCACCACAATATGAAAGAAGCCAGGAGCGATCTTCGTTCCCCTGACGTGGGTCTCCCCGGTGGGTTGCCCAAGTTCGTCATAGAGATCCCAGATCTCCTGGCCATTACCGTTATCAACTAACATCTACAATTACATTCCCACCAAAAGCGGATACTGCATCTCGCGGTGGAAAGGATGCTCCTTTCGAATCAGCGTAATCGGATACGCCTCGCGCTTCCCAAAATTCGACATCGTCACAAACAAATCGCCACGATGCTTCTGCTTCAACTCAGGCGTTAAATTCGCACAATCCTGCGGATCTGTCTCAAGCCCCGTAATAGCCACCCAATGCCAAGTCAAGTCCTCAAAATGACTCTTCCAAGCCAGCTGCGCCACCGGCACCTTGTGCGCAAGCCCCGAGTGAATAAACGAAATCTCCTCCTGCAGAGTCGGCCGGCCAAAGACCGTCTTCCACTCCAGCGACACGCCGCGATCTTTTGCGTAGCGGACAGCACCTTCGCGAATCCCCTTCCCTTTCGGTAGGCCAAAGGCGCCGGGCCAAATGTATGGTCGCACAGTATAAGCCCAGTCCACGTATTCTTGTTTCGTCTGCGGAAGACCGGAAGCCGGCAAAAGAGCCTCCGCTTCCGGATACGCCATCGCCAACGAAGCAAACTGATTCAGAAGCGCAATAATCCCACATCCCCGAAGTGCACTATACGAATCTTGGCAGCACTCCTCGAACCAATCTTGATTCCCACCATAGGATTCAGCAGGCAAGTGAATATTTCGCAGCAAACAACAATCCTTCTGACAGCTTTCGCAAGAACTGGATTGAAAACTCAGAAATTGATTTGTTGACATGCTGGTTGACATTTGGACTTACCTCCCATATTTCTTGTAGCGCAAAGCCTTCGTCTCGCAAAAGCCTTTACCACACCAACAGCTCCCAGCTGTTCGAAACAACAGCAAAAAGAACTTATCAGATCAGCAATTATACCATCTATCCACGGTCACCACGGTATCTGACACGGTGCATGAGCCTATTCTACGTTATTTCCCAAAAATGACAAGAAGGTTCAGAAATTTTAATCTTCTAAAAAAGTGAAAAAAGCGAGATTTCGGGTTGTTAGGTTTTTCTAGTTTTTCAGGTGAATTTTGCTGTGCGAGTTGGTGTAGGCGAGTTTGGGGTGGATTATGTCGTGTGTGTTGGCTTGGGCGTTATGTTGCTTCGATTCCAGATTTAATCGAAAATCAACACGATAATCTGAGTGTAGTTTGCTGTTAGGGTGGTCGGATTCCGGATTTAATCGAAAATCAACACGATAATCTGGGTGTAGTTTGCTGTTAG
>CAZCLL010000014.1:6162-7605 GCA_964499555.1 uncultured Fastidiosipila sp. | reverse complement strand
CCGGATTTAATCGAAAATCAACACGATAATCTGGGTGTAGTTTGCTGTTAGGGTGCTCGTATTCCGGATTTCATCGAAAATCAACACGACAGTCGAGGTGCAGATTGCGGTTTGGGTGCTCAGATTCCGGATTTAATCGAAAATCAACACGACAGTCGAGGTGCAGATTGCGGTTTGGGTGGTCGGATTCCGGATTTAATCGAAAATCAACACGATAGTTAAGATTGAGATTGCTGTTAGAGTGCTCGTATTCCGGATTTAATCGAAAATCAACACGACGATAGAGGTAGAGTTTTTATTTTCAGCGTGTATGAAGTCCGTAATTTGTTACACTGGACAAAACTCGTCTCGATCCAAATTTAATATATTACCCATTACTCATTTTTGCATATTCCAAGGTCAAAACACCCAGATCAGAGCAATTTTACCCACTTTCAACACAGATCACGCCTAAAAACTCGGCTCGCTCTTGGATCGAGCCGAGTTTTGTCCACTGAACTAGTTATATAATCATTTTTGCAAACCTTGCTGCCTAATAATCACTAGAACCAGTGGGAAATCGACCAGAACACGCACCGGACACCAGTATTCCCACCGCTAAAACATAAAATCAGCGCAGGGATTCACATCAAAGGGATCACGAAAACTCCACACGCACAAATCGCTGTGGACAGCAACCAACTCCCCCACCCAAAAAAACACCCGCCAAATTTCTAACAAAAGAAACCAGGCGGGTGCCTATATTCATTTAGAAGAACCTACATGCGCCTAGCAACCATGCGCAAAGCGATCATGCGCCTAGCAACCTTGCGCCAGGCGACCATGCGCAAAGCTACTTAAAAAGCCTCGCAAAGCAGTTCGAAGAAAGCCTTCGGATGCTTACAGGTTGGGCAGATCTCCGGTGCTTTTGCAGCAGTGTGAATATAACCACAGACGCGGCAGATCCACTGTTGGACATCTTCCTTCACGAAAACAGTCTCGTTCAAGACATTCTCGCGGAGCGCACGATAACGCTCACCATGGTGCTTCTCAACGGTAGCAATATTGCGGAAAGAACGAGCAGCATCCTTATAGCCCTCTTCTTCAGCAACTCTGCCCATCTCAGCATAATCAACCACTTCAGCCTCTTCGCCTTCAGCAGCGGAGAGCAGGTTGGAAGCGGTGTCGCCCAGTTGTGCAGGATAGGTGCCGGTAACATTGAACATGATCGGAGCTTCGTCGCCCAGATATTCTACAAGGTGCTTGTAGTAGATCTTGGCATGCTCTTTCTCATTGTCAGCAGTCTCCAGGAAAATGGCAGCGATCTGCTCATAGCCAGCTTTTTTAGCTACAGAAGCAAAAAAAGTATAGCGATTGCGAGCTTGGGATTCGCCTACATAAGCATTTACCAGGTTCTGATAAGTCTTGGAACTCTTGAAATCACTCATTTCGAATATACCTCCT
>CAZCLL010000014.1:3343-6152 GCA_964499555.1 uncultured Fastidiosipila sp. | reverse complement strand
AATCTTATGTGATAACGACACAAGTCATTATAATCATTCTAAATTACTTCTTCAAGTATGAAATCATGGCGGAAACGTGAAATCCAAGCAAAATCTCGGTGAAATCACAGAAAACCCCCAGAAATCCTATTTCAAATCACAAAGCCCTACCCACGCCTTATCCCACATCAAACAACCACCTCAGCAGCACCAAACGAACGCAGTGGCTACAGGCGGCTTTGGCCAAAGCCGCCAACAACCACCAAAACCAACACCTACCCAGCTGCCGCTGCTAGTGGTAGGATAAAAAACAAAAACGAGCGAGGAAAACCATGCACTACAAGAACTTTCCAACACTACACGCGGAGCCATCACTCCTGGGTTTCGGCATCATGCGCCTGCCCGTGACCGCCGAGGGGACAATCGACGAGCCGCTGGCTGCGGAGATGATCGACCTAGCGTTTAGCGAAGGTGTCAACTACTTCGACACCGCGTGGGGCTACCACAATGAGGAATCGGAGGCTTTCGTCGGCCGCATGGTTGTCGGGCGTTATCCGAGAGAGAGCTTTTATTTGGCGGACAAACTGCCCGTCTGGCTGACTCCCGACGCCACCAAAGCCGAAGAAATCTTCCAAATCCAAATGAACCGCCTCCAAACCGATTATGTGGACTTTCATTTGCTGCACGCCCTCGGCAAGGAGCGCTGGGACCAGCTGAAGACCTCGGGCGTCCTCGAGTGGCAGCAGCAGAAAAAGGCCGAAGGCACCTTCAAGCGAATTGGTTTTTCCTTCCACGACAAGCCCGAGGTCCTCGCCGAAATCCTCGAATATCAGCACTGGGATTTCTGCCAACTCCAGATCAACTACCTGGATTGGGAACAATACCAATCGAAGGAAATGTATGAGTTGTGCGTGAAACATAACGTTCCGGTGATCGTTATGGAGCCTATCCGCGGCGGTAGTCTCGCAAATCCGCACGAGGATGTCATCAAGCTCTTCAACGAAACTTCGCAAGCCAAGCAGCTGCCCACTTACTCCCCGGCCGCGCATGCCCTGCGTTTCGTCGCCTCGCTCGACAATGTGGCCGTCATTTTGAGCGGCATGAGCGCTCCCGACCAAGTCAAGGAAAACCTCGAGACCATCAGCCACTTCGAGGGGCTCACTGCTGCCGAAGAGCAAATGTACGAGAAGGCCCGCGACATTTTCCGCAACCTTCCCCTCATCCCCTGCACCAAGTGCAAGTACTGCGACATCTGTCCGGTGCAGATTGAGATGTGGGAGCTTTTTAGCCGTTACAACAACTACATTTCCTACCGCACGCCAGCAGCCCTCGTGAACTACGTCCGCAAGCACGACCCCGAACACCTCCCGCCCGCCTGCATCGAGTGCCATGAGTGCGAGTCCCAGTGCCCCCAGGGCATCGAAATCACCACGAAAATTCAGGAAGTCTACCAGCTAGCCCAATCCCTTTCGTAGGCCAGTACGCGTCCTTAGGCCAAAGCCGCCGGCCGCCACTTTCTTCCGCCTTTGCGAGTCGCTATACACGAGCAGGATCAGCTAAAAATACGGCTGCTCCTGCTCTTCCATTCGCTTCTCCGGATCGAAACCAAACATCATTTGACGCCACACCTTCTGGATGCGAACCGTCCCCATATAGCGTAACTTCTTACTGGACGGTCCGAAGCTAGGGATCTGCTGCATGAAACCATACTCCATCTCGATCCCCTTTAGCGCCGCCATAATTTCCATATTGCCAATCGCGCAACCAATCGCCGCCTCGCGCATCTGGCGGCGCTGGATCGATCGGAACAAGAACGAATCCGTCACAAACAAATGGATCATATCATCGCCCGCCGCCGCGAAGCGCCAGGGCTGACAATTGTATTCGGAAGGCGCATGGCGGGCAGCCTCAAGCAAGGTCAGCACGTTGTTGGACAAAGGTGCTTTGTTATTCAGCACCAAACTCCTGACCTTCTTCTTGTGGACCCGGCCTTTGCGTTTGCGGTTCGTTGGGTAACCAAGGGCTAGAACCGCCGGGAGTAAAGCCTCCTCACCCGTCACTGCACTACTTTGCATCGGATCCTCATCATAAAGCAGCTCGTCTTCTTGGACCGCCTCAAAATGAAAGCCGGACTGCCAAACGGAACTGAGGCCTTTGGCCGTCAACCAAACCGAAGCATGCTGCGCATAGTAGCCCACATTCATGAGCTGGTAGAGGCCTAACTTTCCTCGAAAAACCAAGTAAAGCGGCGTCTGAATCATGCGGTAACCGAGCGTCGGAAAATAGTCCAAAAGATCCTCATACGAGAGAAGCTCAATAGCAATATCAGCTTCCGGCAAAAGCACCGGGATATTATTCAAATAGTTCAGCAAGTCAAGCTGAATGCGGTTGCCAGGCACTTGCAAAGAGTAGTTTCTGGCCGAATATCTTTCTCTTAGGGCATCATAAAGTTCCATCTACACCCTCACTTCCCTTGGGTAACGGGGGCAGACAAGAGCGGGGAACTTGCCGTAAAATAGCAAGGTCTAGAACAGGACTTTACAGTCAAGGCTTGAGTAAAAAAGGAAAATGTATTATATATAAACATGAGTACCTCACGGAAAACACGGGACAATGTTTGTATATTATAACGTGATAGACGATAATTTACTATTCAAGGTTCTGCGTTGTTTGGGCGATCTTTCTTACCGAAAGGCACAAAGACCTTTGGCGCAAGTGACCTCGCGAAGTAGATTCATTCAAAGTAGATTCATTCGAAGTAAATCAAGGAGTGTGACAGATGGCAGAGAATAATCAGACAGCGGCCCCAACACCGGCATCGGTAGCACCA
>CAZCLL010000014.1:0-3333 GCA_964499555.1 uncultured Fastidiosipila sp. | reverse complement strand
GATGAAGATCCGGTCGGAAAAAGGTGAACCGAAAAACGGGATGCCGTTTGGAGAAGGGCCGGCGGCGGCTTTGGCCACCTTCTTAGAGGAAGGAAAACGCCTGGGCTTCCGCGTTGGCACGAGCGACGGCTATGCGGGTTGGGTGGAATTTGGCCCAGAAGACAAGCCCTTTATCGGCTCGGTTTGCCACTTGGATGTGGTTCCGGCAGCCGGCTGGCCAGAAGCCTACGAACCGGAAGTTCGCGACGGCAAAATCATCGGCCGCGGCTCCATGGATGACAAAGGGCCGGCCGTGGCTGTGCTTTATGCCATGAAGAGCTTGCTGGATGAAGGCATCGAGCCTAAAACCCGCATCCGCCTGATTCTAGGCACCGATGAAGAGTCCGGTTCTGCCTGCATGAAGCATTACACCGCCCACGAAGAGTTGCCCCTTGCTGCTTTCACAGCGGATGCGGAGTTCCCGGTCATCAATGGTGAAAAAGGCCACATGACTTTTGATTTGGTTTGGAATGTGGATCTTCGTGCGAAAAATCAACTGGCACTCTGGACAGTCCATTGCGGCACGCGTGGCAATGTCATCCCTGGCGAAGCGGTCCTGACTTTCCGCCACCCTGACGGAACTATGGAAGACGTTGAAACCATCGGGAAAATGGGACATGCGTCGATGCCGGCTTTGGCCAAAAACGCCATCCAGTACGCCATGGCCGATGCTGCTCAGAGAGCCCCGCAGGATGCTTTTGTCAAGTCCTTCATGAAAGTCCTCGGCACCTCCTACGCTGGCGAAGGTTTAGGCATCGCAGGAGCCGACGAAGCATCGGGCGAGCTCACTTTGAACGTCGGCATCTTGGATTACGAGGACGGCAAGGCGCGCATCAAAATTGACATCCGCTACCCAGTCACCTGGGATTACGAACACCTTCGCGCGCGCCGCGATGTGACGCTTTCTGGTTCTGGATTCACAGTCGAAAACGAAACCAACTCGCCGCCGCTTTATCGTCCTGAAACGGATCCCCTGGTCGAAATCCTCATGGATTCTTATCGCAAAGTCAGCGGACGCGACGACAAACCCATGCGTATCGGCGGCGGCACCTATGCCCGTTCCGTGCCGAATACCTTGGCTTTTGGACCCACGTTTGCCGAAGACGAGAACCTCTGTCACCAAAAAGGCGAATACATCACTGAAGAAACCCTCCTGACCGCCGCTGGCATCTACCGCGAAGCCTTGCTGGCTCTGTCCGAGGCTTATGGGGCGTAAGGGGTTGGAATAAGGTTGGCCTAGGGTTGGCCAAGGGTTGGCCTAGGGTTGGCCTAGGGTTGGCTTAGGGTTGGCCTAGGGTTGGCTTAGGGTTGACCTAGGAGCCCTCGCACTAGACGAAACCTTTTACCCTTAACCCTTAACACTAAACGCCGCAATCATAAGAGCCTGACACCGACTGAGTACATCTCAGCCAAGTCAGGCTCTATTCTTATTCCAATTCAAGTTGTAGTTTCCGCGCGCAGCCCGCAGCCCACAGCACGCGCGCAGTCCGCAGCACACAACCCGACGAAAACCCTTACCCCTTCACAAACGAAAGGTCTACCTTCTCACGAAACTCCTGATACGCCCGAGGCCCTGCACACAAAATCGTGCTCGGCTTATCCAGCTCCAAAGGCTCTCCCGTCAACTGCGTCACCACAGCCCCAGCCTCCTGGGCAATCAACATCCCCGCAGCAAAATCCCACGGTTGCAAACGAAACTCACAGAATCCCCCTTGCCGCCCCGCCGCAATATAACTCAAATCCAGCGCCGCAGCCCCCAATCGCCTCAGATCCACAACCAACGGCTGCAACTCACCCATCAGCTTCAAGGTCTTCGGCATCAACTCCTCATAGTAAGGCGACATCCCCACGCAAAACAAACCAAGCTCCAAGGGCAAATCCGGGCACGTCAACCGCTCCCCATTCAAGAAAGCCCCCTTCCCCTCTTCAGCCCAAAACATCTCATCCGCAAACGGATTATACACAACCCCCAAGGTCACTTTATCATCCAAAGCCGCCGCCACACTAATCGCCGACAAATTCAAACCATAAATAAAATTCGAAGTCCCATCAATCGGATCCACAATAAACCGCAGCCCAACCTTCGCCAAAGCCGGATCCTCCTGCTCCTCCGCAATAAACAGATACTCCGGCCACCTCGCCTGAAACTCCGCCTCCAAAAAATCCTGCACCTGCCGATCAAACCGGGTCACAAAATTCTTGTGCCCCTCCTTCGCCAAAATCCCCTCAGCCTGAATCTTAGCCCCCAGCAAAATCTCCCCCGCCTGCCGCACAATCGCCTTAATCTCTTCCAGCATCTCAAATCCCCTTCCAAAAACGCAACTTTCCCCGCCATTATAGCGCACCACCCCCTCCTCACCCACCACTTCCTCCACCTCTAGCCACATCCTCCCAGCCCCCCTTCACTTCACCCGGCCAAAGCCACCGCCACCCATTCACCCTCTCCCATCCACTTCTTATCACCACTCCACCCCATCCCCCAATCTCTAGTCGGAACGCTCCACTACGACGATTGCTTCACCCGCCATCTCAGCCCGCAAGGCCAGTTCGATGGAATTTCTGAGCGGTGCGCTACACTACGACGATTGCTCTTCCAGCCATCTCACCCCGCAAGGCTAGTTTGGTGGAATTTCTGAGCGGTGCGCTACACCACGACGATTGCTTCACCAGCCATTTCACCCGCTAGGCCAGTTCTATATGTAAAAATTAATCCGTTCGGCAATCTAAATGATCTAGTATAAAAAATCCGGTAGAAACAGTGCTTGTGAAGCTTCTAGTTTTTAGGTAACAAGATATGCTGGTCAAGATCCGCAGCAATCCAAGAAATCAGAGGAATTCTACTATTCAACATGATGTTATGTGTAGACGATAGTCCATAAAATACTATTTTTTAGTCAAAAACTTGCAAATCTTCTTCAAGGTTTTTGTATATCTAAAAGGTTAATTTGGTTTTCCTGCAGATCCTGACCACCATGACATATTACATTTCAAATAAACAGAGAAAATAATATTGTCTACCTCAAGTATCGTGTTGATTTTCGATTAAATCCGGATTCCATCACCCCTAACAGTAAAGTCCATCACAATTATCGTGTTGATTTTCGATTAAATCCGGAATCCTTCACCCCTAACAGTAAAGTCCACCCCAATCATCGTGTTGATTTTCGATTAAATCCGGAATCCATGACCCCTAACAGTAAAGTCCACCCCAATCATCGTGTTGATTTTCGATTAAATCTGGAATCCATGACCCCTAACAGCAATCTCCACCCCAATCATCGTGTTGATTTTCGA
>CAZCLL010000013.1:3081-28365 GCA_964499555.1 uncultured Fastidiosipila sp. | reverse complement strand
AGGTGTGTAAATTGGATATATAACAAGGTAAAGTGGACAAAACTCGTCTCGATCCAAGATCGCGACGAGTTTTGGGTAGCGGGAAGTGGTGAATCACTTCAAAATTACCCCGATCGGGATGTCTTCGAGGTGTTTTCGGGAGAATTGGCCAACAGATAACATGTTAAATTCGGATCGAGACGAGTTTTGTCCATGTATCTACTTATGTGTATGCCAGGAGAAAGGGAATCTTGTCTTGGGGCCTTGTTTTCGGGTGAATATCCTTCAAATTCTTCTGATTATTAGAAAGCAAGGTGGGTAAATTGCTTCCGTAACATGTCCAAGTGGACAAAACTCTGCCATATCCAAGCTAGGGGCGGGTTTTCCTAGGGACAATGGAGGTAATGTAGCCAGAAATGCCCCGATCGAGGTGATTTTGGCTTGGGTTTACGAAAATGGAGCGAAGAATAACATGTTAAATTTGGATATCGCTGAGTTTTGTCCATCCTACATATTATGTAAAGGTAGGGCTGTGTTTGTGAGTGGATAATTGTTGATAGTGAGCCATTTTCCAGATAAAGGATCCGTCAGACAGACAGATAGATAGACAGATGATCTGTTTATTTGTATTCCTGCAGATCCTTACTAAGAGTGGCATGTCATGTAAGGGCTGGCCAGATCATTCTCGAGCCGAAAGGTGAGTAACATATTCAATATGTCCAATTACAATTCTCGATCACGAGTAATTTCGTACGCACGAATTTAAGAGAATTATTTGAACATTTGTTTTCAGTCTCACCGCCCAAGAAAATAAACCTTCACTGGTCTGGTGGTCTAGTTTTTGTACAGCGAACTAGCCTCAAACACTGAATTACTGGCAACAACAATACGTCGTAGTGTAGCGCACCGCCAAATCACTGGCCTTGCGAACCGAAATGGCGGGTAAAGCAATACGTCGTAGTGTAGCGCACCTTCAAGCTGGAACCAACTTACGGCAAGGGAAGAGAATGAGTAGAAACTAGTCCTTGAAAATTAGCTCACCGAAATCGATTGGTCTGTGGAAGTCTGGGGTGGGGCTTGTTACCGGATTCCATGAAGCGAAGTGAGGGGCTGGGGTTTCGTCACCACATTTGTAGAAATTCGCACGGCTACGAAGGGTTGGGGTAATGCCGAGCTCATGAAGTAGTGAAAATGGGATGCAGAAGCAGATGGTCCAACCAGCTTCGTCGTTAGCACCAACTCCAGCTCCAGCACCAATACCAGCATCAGTACCAATACCGGCACCGCTAACAGCCGATTCCACACATAGGAGGGATTTGTCGAAGGGGAAGAGGGAGCGGTGGTGGCGGTCGGGGCCGAGTTTGACGTGGAGAATACCTGAAGGGTTGAATTCGAAGTTGAAGTAGTCAGGCTTTGTGTTGTCGGGAGACCAGAAGAATTCGAGGCAGGAGTCTAGGTGGACGGGTCCGCCTTCTTCTTGGATGCGAGCGGTGATAGGAAATTCTGAAGAGTGGAGGCGGACATGGATGGCTTCGGGGGTGTGGATGGCTTGGAAGGTGCTGGGGTGGAAGGTGGGGTAGGTTTCTGACCAAAGATGGGTGGAGAGGGGGGTGGGGGCGGCTTTGGCCCAGGAAGGAGAGGCTAAAGTGAGGTCTTCGGTGAGGGTGGCGGATGGGATGAAATATTGCTTCATGGGGGTACCTCCGGGAGAGTTGATGGCTTGATTATTCCATGGGGCGGGGAAAATGTAAATTTGTTGAAATAAAGTTTCCTAAATGTTCGAAATAACTAGACAAAAAGTTTCAGCTATGCTATTTTGAATAAAAGAGCTGCAACAGGCATCGGATTCTTCACATAAATCGACAAGAGTCAGTGGATGATGAGCAACTAGAGGCAGAAATGCCGAACAGCGATCGACAAGAGGCAGAAATGCCGAACAGCGAACAGCTAGAGACAGCGAGCAGCTAGAGACAACGAAATGGCTAAGGAGAAGGTAATCGTGCTTCAATTATCTGAGATCAGTACAGAACAGGCCAATAATAGGAGTTCATCCATAGATCAAATGAGCACGGGCGACATGCTCCGGCTGATTAATGAGGAAGACCAGACAGTGGCCGATGCGGTCAAGAAGGTGATTCCTCAGGTTGCTTTTGCAGTGGATGAGATTCATCAGCGCATGAAGCAGGGGGGAAGGCTGATCTATATTGGCAGTGGTTCTTCGGGGCGGATGGGCGTTCTGGATGCTGCGGAGATTCCGCCAACGTATGGGACTTCACCGGATGAGATTGTGGCGATCATGGCCGGAGGCCGCGATGCGATGTTTGTTGCGGTGGAAGGGGCGGAAGATGATCTGGAGCAGGGGAGGCTGGATTTAGCCGCCTTGCAGATTACGGAGCAAGATTCGGTTTTGGGGATTGCTGCGAGTGGCAGAACGCCTTATGTGCTGGGGGCTTTGGCTTATGCGAAGGAGCAGGGGGCTTTAACCTTGGCTTTGACGTCGGTTGTCGGGTCGCCGGTGGCGGAGGCGGTTACGATTGCGATTGTGCCGGAGACCGGGGCAGAAGTGGTGACCGGCTCGACGAGAATGAAGAGCGGGACGGCGCAGAAGCTTGTCTTAAATATGGTATCGACGGCGCTCATGATTAAAGAGGGCAAAGTATTCGGGAATTTGATGGTGGATGTGAAGGCGAGTAATGAGAAGCTACACCGCCGAGCGATCGGGATTGTCCAACAAGTTTCGGGTTGCACGATTGAGGAAGCCCAGGAGCTTCTGGAAGAGGCCGATATGCATGCGAAAACGGCGATCGTGATGTATTGGCACCACTTGAGTGCCGCGGACGCCAGGCAGAAGCTCGCCGAGGTTGGTGGGATGCTGAATGCCCTTGTTCCAGCCGCCAAGGAGACGAGATGAAACGGGTTTTGAGCGGTATTGATCGCCTGGCAAGGGGGCACGTGTCCCTGCCTGACCAGCGTTATGGGCTGGTGACGGCTTCGAGTGCCCGCACGGAGGAGGGGCTTTCGAGCCGCGCGCTTCTTCACGAACGCTACCAGATTACATGGCTTTTTAGTCCGGAACATGGTTTGGACGGCACGGCGAAAGAGGGCGAAGACGTGGCCAGTGGACGCGATCGCTTGACGGGTTTGCCGGTTTTTAGTTTGTACCAGCAAGGGCTCTTGGCTCCGGCCAAAGCCGCCTCCGCGCAAGCGGGAGCGGAAGCTGCGACTGCGAGGAAGGCCTTGGTTCCTGACGAGATTGTAGAAGAGATTGATTGTTTCCTCTATGATTTGCCGGATCTGGGGGTTCGCTATTACACCTATATTTCGACGCTTTTGCAAGTGATTGAGCTTTGCGCAGAGAAGGGTAAAGGCCTTATTATTTTGGATCGGCCTTGTCCTTTGGGCGGGGAGGTGCTGGAAGGTTTGCCTTTGGTGCCGAGTGATTTTTCCTTTGTAGGAGCGTACAGCTTGCCAGTTCGCTATGGGTTGACCGCTGGGGAACTTGCGATTTTGTATGGCCGAGAAAAGGGGCTTGCGCTGGATTTGCAAGTGATTGAAGTCCAGGGATGGACCAGAAGTGAAATGATCTTCGATACGGGGCGCGTGTTTGATATCCCGAGTCCCAATATGCCGAATCGGGAAAGTGCTTTGCTATATCCTGGGACTTGCCTGATTGAGGGCACGAATCTCAGCGAGGGGAGAGGGACTTCAAGACCGTTTTCATGGTTTGGTGCTCCTTGGATCGATCACGAAAATTTGTGTAGAGAACTTAGGAAACTTGATCATCAAGGTTTGGCCTTGCGCCCGGTTGGCTTTACGCCAAGTGCGTCGAAGTATCAGGGGGAGACCTGTTATGGAATTGCCCTGGAGATTACAGATCCCAGTGTTGTGAGGGCCTTGGCCTTTATGATTGAAACCCTTGGCGTTTTGAAGGCGTTGTATCCGGAAGAATTGGAATTTCCGACCTTCCCCGGAGCCGAACAGCCTTTCATGGCTAGGCTTCTGGGGAAAGCGCTGACGGAAGGGGAATGGCCAATCTGGGATTTCCGAGAGCAGGAAGCCCGAGAGACAAAAACGTTTCGAGCGAGAACGCAAGGGAATTTACTCTACAGATGAAAGAAGTGATGAGGGTTCGGGAATCTTGCGACCGGACTTTATCAATAGAGAAAGTTACCACAAATAGGAGGTAGAAAGAATGAAACGCACCCTAAGAAAAAGTCTGACGGCGGCTTTGGCCATCTTGCTGACGACATCTGTCGTAGCAGCTTGCGGCCAAACGACCGAGACCAATGAGCCGGGTACGAATCAGCCGGGCAACACGACGGCTGGTGAGGCCCCGGGTGGATCGACGGATCCGGTAAGCGAGGAGAAGATTAAGATCTCGCTCTCGTACTCGGACAACCCGACCTTGCCTTTCAAGAATGATTGGCTTACCGTACAAACCGTTCAAGAGAAGGCGAATGTTGAGCTGGAGTTTGAGGTGATCCCGATCGCGGATTATCAGACGAAGTTGTCGCTGATGTTGAACACGCAAGATAATATTCCGGATGTGCTCCTCTATCAGTCCACAGGTGGGGAGAATGCGGCTTTGGCCTTGAATGGCGCGATTGTCCCGATCTCGGATTATGCGGAATGGACGCCGAACTTCAATCAGACGGTGGAGAGTTTCGGCCTTCAGGAAGAGCTTGCAGCGAAGAACCTGAAAGATGGGAAGCGCTACTACATGCCTGCTCTCTTTGATAAGCAGTTCTATGATGGCGGCCTCATCCTACGCGAAGATTATCTGACGGAAAAGGGGCTTGCGGCTCCGAAGACCTACGAAGATCTTTATGAAATTGCGAAGCAGTATAAGGAAGAGAATCCTTCTTCGTACCCGATCCTTCCGCTCGTAGGTGCCCGTGTATTGTATCGTATGACGATGCCTTCGTACGGCGTGAGTTTGGGTCAGAATGCGGCGTCCGGAACCTGGGTTCTGTCGTGGGATTATGAGAATAAAGAGTACTTTGCTGGCGCGATCAGCGACGAGTATAAGGAGTACCTGACGTTCTTCAATAAGCTCTATGCGGAAGGTCTGTTGGATCCTGAATTCTTAGGCCCGATCGACGGCGATGCTTGGGCACAGAAATTGGCGACTGGTCAAGCGATGGCAACCTGGGCTTACTATGACCAGATTGGCGGCGTGGAAGGCGCCTCTTCCATTGATGGCTTCAAGTTAAACCTGTATCCTGCTCTCGCGGGTCCTGCGGGTGCTCATCACCAGCCGAAGAGCCGCTTAGGGGCAGGTCCTCTGTTCCCGGCCAAAACCGCCGAGAGAGACGACTTCGAACAAGTGGTTCGCAAGATTGACGAGATTTTCTTCAGCGATGAACTGTCCAAGGTCTGGAACATCGGTGTAGAAGGCACGACTTACACGATGGACGGCGACAAGATTGTGTATGCAGATGACATTACCAGTTCGCCGGACGGTATCTACAAGACGATGCAAGTGAAGTACGGCGCAGGTTCTGACGTGACGCAGATGGTCTGGCATTTCGATCGTGAAATGACGAAGTATGATGAGAACTATGCCGAGATCAATCAGCAAGTGGCGGATATGGGCGATGTCATTCAGGCGATTCCGCCGACTCCGCTCTTCGACGAACTGACCGCGGATGAAGCGAACACGCTGCAGACGCCTTTGGCCGACAAGTTTGAAGTCTGGGCCAGTGATTTCATCATTGGTAACAAGAGTCTTGACACGGACTGGGATCAGTACGTGAATGAAATGAAGGACCAGGGCATTGAGATCATGGTCGATCTCTACAATAACAACATGCCGTAAGCGCTTACAGGCTCACATGGCATAGGCCGGTGCAAGCTGGCTGACACGAGAAGGTCACAGGGGGAGTGGCCGGCTGCCTGAAGTGGCAGTGGCTACTCCCTTCCTTGAAACAAAAGAGGCTGCTAAGGGCCTCGACCACTCTAAGAGGCTGCTAAGAGCCTCGACCACACCATCATTAACTTTTGTGAGGACAGAATCCATGGCACAAAATCAAAGTTTCAACCCGCAGGCGCTCAAGCGAAAAAGCGCGGGGCAGCGATACTTTCAGCGGTATTGGCAACTCTATGCCATGATGATTTTGCCGCTCCTTTATTTCCTGATTTTTAAGTACGGACCGATGTTCGGTAACATACTGGCCTTCCGTCGCTATTCACCCGGCAAGGGGGCTTGGGGCGTCGAGTGGGTTGGCTTTACGTATTTTGAGCGTTTCTTTCGGGATCCTTCTTTCTGGCGGGCGTTTCGCAATACCTTGTCCTTGTCGGTGCTGAATCTGATTTTCAGCTTCCCTTTGCCCGTCATTTTCGCCCTGCTCTTAAATGAAGTGCAGAATAAGCACTATAAGAAATTTGTTCAGACGGTCTCTTATCTCCCGCGATTCATTTCAACCGTGGTTGTCATAGCGATTTTGAATGAGCTTTTGGCTCCGACAACCGGTTTGATTAATTTGTTTTTGCAAGAACAGTTCGGCCTCCCGCCGACAATCTATATGCAGGAAGCAGACTACTTTAGGCCCCTCTACATTGCAAGCGGTGCTTGGCAGTTTACCGGCTGGTCCGCGATCATTTACATGGCAGCGATCAGCGGTATTAGCCCGGACCTTTATGAAGCCGCTTCGATTGACGGAGCCGGACGCTTCCAGAAAATGTTCTACGTCACGTTCCCATCCATTTTGCCGACGATTATGGTCATGTTGATCTTGGAAGTCGGGCGCCTCTTGAGCTTGGGCTTCGAAAAAGTCCTCTTGATGTACAGCCCACGAAATGCGGAAGTAGCCGATATTATCGACACTTTGGTGTACCGAACGGGCCTTGCGACGGGACGAAATTACTCCTACGCAACAGCAATTGGTTTGTTCAGTGGCGTGATTGGGGTCATCCTAGTGACTTCTTCCAACTACCTGTCGCGTAAGCTCACAGATTCCAGTATTTACTAAGGCGAGGAGCGAAATGATGAAAACGAAAAAAATCAGAAAAGTGAACCGTCTCCGCGCGTTTGACTACTTTGTCTATGCTTTGGTCACGATTGCGGTTTTAATCTGGATTCTGCCATTCTTTTACATGGTTGCGGTTTCCTTCTCGAGTCCTGCAGCCATCTTGAATCGCCAGGTCAGCTTCTGGCCGGTGGATTTCAACTGGAATGCATACGAAACGATCTTCAATTACCCGGATTTCTTTAACACCTACGGAAACACGATTCAGTACACCATTTTCGGTACCCTGATCGCCATGGTGATGACCATCCTCTTTGCCTATCCTTTGAGTAAGGATTTCCTCCGCGGGCGCAAAGGCGTGATGAAACTTGTGATCTTCTCCATGTTTTTCGGTGGTGGCTTGATCCCCAACTATCTTTTGATCTCGACTCTGGGCCTCACTAATACCAAAGGGGCGATCCTGATTCCGTTTGCGATCAACCAGTTTAACTTGATTATCATGATGAATTTCTTCCGCTCCACGCCGCGTGAGTTGGAGGAAGCCGCCCTCATCGACGGCCTCGATTACTTCGGGATCCTCCGCAAGATTGTCGTTCCTTTAGCGAAGCCCGCCATTGCAACCATTGGCCTCTACTATGCGGTATTCTTCTGGAATGATTGGTTCAACGGCCTTATTTACCTCAAAACCAGCCAGTACCCGGTCATGCTGCTTCTGCGCAACATCGTGAACGGCACGGCGGTGATGGGCGAGACGGCGGGTTCGGCGGATAAGTCCACGATCGGTATTTCGATCAAGGCCGCAGTCATCATCACGTCGACCCTTCCGATCATTGCGATTTATCCCTTCTTACAGAAGTACTTCGTCAAGGGTCTCACCTTAGGTGGTGTCAAGGAGTAGGGTGCTGCGGCTTTGGCCAAAGCCGCCCCCTCCCACTACAGTACGAGGCGGTGGGGGAGCGAGGACTCGTAGCTGCGCTCGAGGTTCTGCTCGATCTCACGATAGTTCTTGTTGGCCAAAGTCGTAAACAGGCAGTCCACCATCACGAGCTGGGCGATGCGGCTGGACATGGCACCGGAGCGCAGATGAATCTCGGGCGAGGTGGTCTGGAGAGCCAGGTCGGCGTGCTGAGCCAAAGGGCTCTTCCCGAGCGAGGTGATGGCCAAGTTCTGGACGCCGTTCTTACGAACCAGCTTCTGGATCTCGATCATTTCCTTCGTGGCACCGGAGTTCGAAATGATGATGGCGAGGTCGCCCGGATGGAGCGTCGCAGCCGACGTCAGCTGGATGTGGAGATCTTGCGAAAACTGCACATTGAGCCCGATACGCATCAGCTTATAGGCGAGATCTTGGGCCACGAGCGACGAGGCGCCGACGCCGAAAAGCCTGATGGAATTGGCTTGGTAAACGAGGTCGGCGGCGCTCTCTAGAGTGGCCGGATCCAGAAATTGCAAGGTGGACGTGATGGCCTGCGTGCTGGAGGCTTGGACGCTGTCGATGATTTGGCGGATGTTTTGGTGGTCCTTGATGTCGGTGAAGACGAGCTCAGGCCCCCCTTCATCCTTCTGGAACTCTGAGGCCTTTGTGAAGAGCTGGTGCTTCAAATCTTTGAGCCCCTGAAAGCCCAAGGACTTACACAGACGAACCCAGGTTCCGGCACTCACGCCAGACCTGTCGGCCAGCTCCGAGATGGGGAGGGAATAGATCTCGTCTAGGTGCGTGAGGAGGTAGTCCGCCGCCTTCTGCTCGGCGCGGCTCAAAGCACTATATTGGCTCCTCACATGAATCTGGATACTGGTCATCGGGTTTCCTCCATTTCTTGGGTGGCTTATTTGTGGGTCAGCGGCTCGTTTTGCCCATCACGACGGCGTGCCTGGCACCGGTCACTTCAGCTAAGGTGTTCCCTTCGTTTCTTGCTCGTTTGTAGCCCAGGTAGGCAAAGGCCACGGCTTCTTTCGCATCGTTGTTGTAGCCTAGAATGTCGCCGGTGACGACCTCTGTTCCTGGCATTTCTTGGGCCAAAGCCGCCATCAACGCCTTGTTCCGACTCCCGCCACCGGAGACGACAAGTCTTGTGGGTTTCCCGGGGCAAAAGTCTCGGATGGCAAAGGCATTGACGCGGGCGGTGAGCTGCGTCAGGGTGGCAATGGTGTCTTCTTGGCTGAGCCCTTGCTCTTCGGCTCTTTTTCGCATCTTGTGGAAAGTTTCTTCGCCGAAGTTTTCGCGGCCGCTGTTTTTCGGTGGCGGCAGCTGGTAATAAGGCTCTTGTAGCCATTCTGCGAGGATTATTTCGTTCGGGCTGCCTGCTAGCGCCATTTGACCGTCCTTGTCGTAGCTTGCTTGGCCATTGGTGTAGTAGTAGACGGCCTGGTCAATGAGCATATTGCCCGGCCCTGTGTCAAAGCCGAGCAGTCCTTCACCAGAGGCGGGGAGCCAGGTGATGTTGCTGATCCCGCCCACGTTGAGAAAAACTTGGTCCCTGGCGGGATCGTGGTAGAGCGCCCATTCGACAAAGGGAACTAAGGGCGCGCCCAGACCACCAGCTGCGATGTCTCGCACGCGAAAATCACTGATGACTTCGCACGAGAAACGCTCTGCCAAATAGGAAGGCTCCCCGATTTGCAAGCTGGTTTGGACGGGGTAGCCCAGATAGGTTTCTTCTGTGAGGCTGTGGTAGATGGTTTGGCCATGCGAGGCGATGAGGTCTAGCTTCTCGACTGGGAAGTGAGCTTCTTCCAAGAGTTCGGAAACGGCTTCGGCGTAGAGCTGGCCTAGAAGCGAGGACATGAGGCCGATGCGGCGACTGCCGCCGATTTCGCCGCCGGCCAGGAGCAAAAGTTCTTCACGCACGGCCGGCGGGAAGGCTTTGCCGTGAAAGGCTAGGACGTGGACATGGTCTCGCCCGGAGGCGTCACGGCTGATTTTGGTCAGGGCAGCATCAATGCCGTCCAAAGAAGTGCCGGACATGAGGCCAATGATGTAATAAGGATCTGGGGAAGCCATAGAAAAGCTCCTTGCCTTTCGTGAAACAATGTTTCTTTTATGATGAAAGTTTGTTACCATTATGACAAGTAACCATGCCTTTCGTCAACCGGCATTTCATAGACTGTAGACGATGCCGAAATTTGCAGACGAACGCCAAGAGGCTAGGTCAGAAACTGGCCTGATAGCCCCAAGCCACGGGGGCAGATGAGGCTTGCGGCAGGCGGCTTTGGCCCAAAGACCCCTAAGATAAAGGAGAACCTATGGATTCCACACTTCGCCACAAAATCGGCCAGAAATTCGCGATCGGCTTCCCGGGAACGGAGCTCACGCCGGAACTCCGCGAGGCCATTCTTACGTACCATTTTGGGAATATTATTCTTTTCCGGGAGAACCTGGTGGATGAGGCGCAGACCCGCCGCCTGTGCCGGGACCTGGACCTTCTGATCACAGAGGTGACTGGGGAGCGCCCGATCATCAGTATTGACCAGGAGGGCGGGATGGTGACGAGGCTTGCAGATGACAGCCTCAATATCCCGGGACAGATGGCGCTGGCGGCGACTGGGGACCCGGCGTTGGCGCGGCGGATGAATGAGATTAATGCGCGAATGCTGCTGGACCTCGGGTTTTCGATGAATTTGTCGCCGGTGCTGGATACGAATACGGAGCCAGATAATCCGGTGATCGGGAATCGGAGTTTCGGGGATACGCCGGAGCAGGTGGGGCGTTTTGGCCTGGCTGCGATTGATGGGATGCGTGAGGCGGGTATTTTGTCGTCGGCGAAGCATTTTCCCGGTCACGGCAACACCAAGGTGGATTCGCATGTGGGTTTGCCGCTGGTGGATGCGGATCGGGCCTCTCTGGATGAGGTGGAGCTGAAGCCTTTCCGCCTGGCTGTGACGGCTGGTGTGGATGCAATTATGACGACGCATATTTTGTTTCCTGCGCTCGAGCCAGAGCGTTTGCCGGCGACGATGTCGCGGCGAATTCTGACGGGGCTATTGCGGGATGCGTTCCGCTATGATGGCTTGATTATTTCGGATTGTATGGAGATGGAGGCGATCGCTACCCATTACGGGACGGTCAACGGCGTCCTGCAAGGCTTTGCGGCGGGCGTGGATTTGATGTTCATTTCGCATACCTTGGAGAAAGCGATTGCTTCGTTTGAAGCGACCTATGCGGCGTATGAGCAGGGCCTTTTGCCCCTTGATGAGTTAGAGGATTCTTGTGCGAGGCTTCGGGTGGCAAAAGGCCTAATTCGCCGCCCGGCTCCCTTGACGGCTGAAGATTATGCTGGTTTCCGTGCGGAAATCCGGGCGGCTCTGCGGCGGAGTTTTTGTGTGAGAAAAGGTACAGAAACTTCCGCAGAACTTTATTTTTGTAATTCTGCGAAAGGTATGGCGGCCGGAGAAACCCTGATTTTAGGGCCTCTGCCCTATCGCGCGACGAATGTTTCGAATGTCGACCAAGCGCCGGTTTCTTTTGCGCCGGATCTAGCGAGGCTGCTTTCGGAAGGGGAACGTTCGGCCGAAGGCTCGGCAGGCGAGGGCTCAAATGGTTCGTATCGCGGCCTAGTGACCTCGATTGATGGCAGCGATTTGGCTGAGGTGTTGGCGGAGGCCCAGAAGGCTGATCGCATCATTTTGGGCACCTATAATGCACATGTCTATCTAGGGCAACTGAAGCTCCTTGATGCGCTGCTTGCGCTGGGGAAACCGCTGCTCGTCGTGGCCTTACGGAATCCCTACGACTTGATGTATGTGCCGGTGGAGCAGGCGGCTTTGGCCATATTCGAATACACACCGAAGTCGATCCGCGAACTGGCGGACTGCCTCAAGGGGCGAGAGGTCCCGGGCGGGCGGATGCCTGTCGAAATTCCGGAGCGTGCAAGATGAAAGTGATTGGGATTGATGGCGGGGGAACGTCTGCAAAAGCGACCCTCTACGACGCGGCGACGATGGCGAGTATGGCGACGGCTTCGGCAGGTTCGGTGAGCTTGACCGGGTCTTTTTATGCGGATGTGAGGCGCAACCTCCACCTGCTTCTGGACCAGCTGCCGGATGATGACATTCGGGCGATTGGGATTGGCGTGGCGGGGCTGTCGAAGCCGGGGGTGAAAGAGGAGATTACCCAGATTCTGCAGGAGCGGCACGAACACGCCACGATTGTGGTGACGGGCGATGATCGGGTGGCTTTGCGCGGGGCGTTCGGCCGCGACCAGGGCATTCTGCTGATTGCGGGTACCGGTGCCATTGCCATTGGCCAAAGCGGCCGCGACTCAAGTGAGTCCGTTGAAGGCAGTGAATCCGTTGACGATGGTTTTGCTGGCAACGGTTCTGCTAGCGGTAGCGGTTCCGGCGCGTTTTATCGGGTCGGTGGCTATGGGCATATTTTGGATGATGAGGGATCGGCTTATGCGATCGGGCGGGATATTCTCATCTCGTGGGTTAAACAATATGATGGGCGTATCCAGCGATCCTCCTTGCACAATGCCCTGGAAGAAGTGCTCACAGACAATGTGCCACCGCTGGATCAGGTGATGGGACTTGTGTACCGGACCCCCTTTAATAAGGCAAAAGTGGCGGCTTTGTCGGTACTACTGGACCCTTCGGTTCAGGAAGGGGATCCGCTTGCGGAGCAGATTGCCGCTCGGGCGGTGGAGGCACTTTCCTTGTTGATCCGTACCCTGGCTTCGCGTTTTACGGGTCGGGTGCCTTTGGTTCTGGCTGGTGGTGTCTTGACGCACAGTCAGGTGATTCGCGATCTCTTGGTGGCCAAACTTGCCGAAGAGGAAGTGCCTGTGACGATTGTTAAGCCGCGCGCCGATGCGATGGTGGGGGCGGCGGATTTTGCTTTGGAGGCGTACTATGCAAGACATGCTCGTTAAACTCTATGATTTGCCGGATTCTTCTGATTTGTATCAGCGCCTGGCTGAAGAAGGGATTGTCATCCGTCGCGCTATGGCTCCGGACAAGCAGCGGATTCTGGATTTTGTTGCTTCCGTGTCAACCGCCTCGGCTCGCTCCGAAGCCGACGTCGCCTTCTCTCGCCAACCCATTTCAGTATTTATTGCAACACGTGGCGCCGAGATCTTGGGCTACGCCTGCTACCACGCCACCTGTCTGGATTATTTCGGCCCAACCGCTGTGACAGAAGCCGCCCGCGGCAAAGGAATCGGCAAGGCTTTACTCCTTCGCTCTCTTGAAGCCATGTACCACGAGGGGTATGGCTATGCCATCATCGGCGGCGTAGGTCCAGCAGAATTTTATGCGAAAGCCGTCGGTGCCACCCTAATTGAGGGCTCCGATCCCGGGATGTACAAAGATTTTCTACCGTTGTTGAAGTAGGCAGCTGCTACCGCAGAAGTACGAAAATAAAGTTCTGCGAAAGCTGCTGACGCTACCGCAGAAATACAAAAATAAAGTTCTGCGAAAGCTACTGACGCTACCGCAGAAGTACGAAAATAAAGTTCTGCGAAAAAAATCTATTGATTATCCTCGGGGCTGACAGTCTTCTCGACTAGTAGTGACGGTTCGTCAGCCGAATGGAGCGGGTTCCAAACTTGTGCGAAAAAGGGATCGACGAGGGCTCGAGCGTGGTAGTTCCAGCTTTGGTTTTCGCAAGTTGGGCACCAGTGACCGCCTTCGAGGATGAGGCGGGGAGAAGCTTCGAAGTTGTGGCCAAAGGCGCAGCGGAAGCTTAGTTTGCTTTGCCAGTTGCCGGTTTCCATCTTGTCAGAAAGACAAATGCCGCCACGGAATTTCGCTGCGCCGGAGATGTCGGCGAGGGTGAGTTGGGTTTCGGGTTTTGTTTCGTCGTAGCCGTGATCGATGGGGATGACTTGGTCGAAACGGCGTTCTTCTTTGGTTTTTTCTATGAATTCAGCTAAAGTTTTCGGGATTTGCTGCCATTGTTGGTAGCTACCCCAGAAGGCTGCGATGGCATCGCTCGAGTGAGGGACGTTTGTCCTTGCGTCGCCTGTATTTGCGTTTCTTGCGCGAGACTTGGAGCTGGCATTGAAAGCGTTGAAAGCATTGCAGGCATTGAGGGCGTGGAGGGTGCCTAAGGGGGCTTTGGCCAAGGACTTGAAACGCTGGCGAATGATGCGCTTGAGGAGGGTAATGCCGCCTGGGAGGTGGCTTATGGTGCGTCCGGCTTTGGCCGAGAGACCTAAGGAGTGCTCGTAGGTTTCGGTGAAGTAGCGGAGGGTGTCCTGGCGAAAGGGGAGGATGGTTTCGAGTTTGTCGGAGTCTAGGTAGTACTGGCCGTGGAAGTTTCGGGTGGCGACCCAACGGGGGTCGATGGCGCCGTCGAGGTTTGGGAGGCCTAAGCGCGCGAAGACGCCTTCGTAGAGCGTGAGGGTGTCGGCGCGGCAGGCCTCGCCACCGCCGATGTTGTAGATGTGCCCCCAGAAGCTCGCGGGGAGGGTACCTGCGGCGAGGCGGACGCAGAGGTTTCGGAGGAGGCGTGCGGAGTCTCGGTCGGAGACGTATTCGAGGACGTTATTGAAGGGGTTATGCAGGATGATCGGGGCGAAAATGCGGGTCATGGCGGGCCCCATGAGGCCGGTTTGGCGGAGGCTGACCCAGTGGGTGGGGCCTTCTTCGATGACGGCTCGTTCGGCGGCGACTTTCGAGACGGCGTAGTAATCGAAGTAGCTTGGTTTGATGGGGTCGCCCACCCGGCCCCAGTGGATGGGCGGGAGGCGATCACCGGTTTCTGCGACGGTTCCGATGTTGACGAAGTGGGTGCGCCGGGTTTGGTCGGTGTCGCGGATGGCTTCAAGGAGATTTTTGGTGCCTCCGTGGTTGATTTTCATGGCCAAAGCCGGCGCCAGGTCCGCCGCCGGTGAGACTAAGGCGGCTAGGTGGAGGATGAGGTCTTGGTTTTCTACGGCGGCTTTGGTTTGCGTGTAGTTGGTGATGTCGCCCCAGATGGTGCGGAATTTATGGGCAGGGGCGACTTGGGAAGCAATGGTTTGCAGAATTTTGCGATCTTTGGGGCTGTCAAGGGCGAAGGTGGTGACGTCGAGGCTGGGTTCTTGGCACAGAAGTTTTAGGGTTTCGCTTCCCATGGCGCCGCTGGCACCGGTGAGGAGGACTCGTAATTGCGCTGATGGTTTCATTACGGTGCTCCTTTCTGGGTGGTAGGCGTGTTGGGGTCTACGGCGTTTGTGTCGTAGACAGGGTGTTGTTTACCTTGACTATAGCATGCGCAGAAGTACGAAAATAAAGTTCTGCGAAGATTTCTGAAATGATAGACAACGGCGCTGAATGTTGTCGTCTAGAGGGGGTGGAGGGTTATACTGGTCATAGAGTAGTCTTCTAGGAAAATGAGCGGCGGAGAAGATGGTGGGGGCGGCGGCTTTGGCCGGGAGATTTGCCTGGGCAGTGGCGGTGATGCGAAAGGAGTGGAACGATGAATTACTTGACGAAGGATTGGTACTGGCTTGATCAGCATACGGATGACCATTATGCGTTGGCGTTGCATCCGGGGGCTGGGGTTTATGATGAGGCGTTGTTTCTGGAGCTTTTTGCGAAGGCGGAACAGGATTACGTGGAGAATGAGCGTGAGGTCTATGATGAGGACCCGCGCTTGCTTTTGATGGATATGGATGCTGGGTTTGGCGCGTATATGGATGATGACGGTGAGTTTGTGCTTGCCAATGAATGGGGGATCACGGCGGAGGAGTATGCGCAGATTTCGGCTGATGAGATGGCTTTGATGGAGGAGGCAATCCAGGCGTTTGATGAGAGGCCGCCATTTGATGAGAAGGCTGTGAGGCGACAATTTAAAGAGAATTATGAGGCGATGCTGTCGACTGTGGTTGTGGGCTTGCCGCCTGCGATTCAGGGGAAGATTGCGGATCCAAGGGTGTACACGTTGGGGTATTGTACTGCTGAGGTGTATGAGTTAGTGAAGCGTTGGTCTGTCGAGAATCTTCGTGCGTCGACGATGCTCATGGAACAGTATGAACTGGCGATGAAGAGTCAGGCGTTGCCAGAAGGGCTGCGTGAGGATTTTGGCTTCCATGATTGCTTGGTTGAGGATGTGAGATGGGAAGGTGGTTCTGGTGGAGCTTCTGATGGGGCTGAGGCTGGTGAGGCTGGCGAAGCTGATGGTGGCGAGGGAAATGCGCCGGCTGACCTGATTATTGACCTCAATACGGATGATGGTTTTACGGACTACAACCGAATTGTTTTTCGTGGGGCCATGGTTCGTTTGAATGAGGGGATTACGGGGAAGTATTGGCTCTATGACGAGCTTTATCGTTTGGAAGATTCGTATGAAGTGCATGTTTTGTGTGTTGGTGAGGACTTAGCTGAGCTGATCCTTACTTGCCGTGATATTGAGATGGAAGAAGTGTGAGTGGTCTGGTTGTGCGTTTTGGGGGTCGGAAGGGTTCCGGCGACTAGCGGAAAGAACTGAAGCAAACGCTTTGCGAAGGAGGAAAGATATGGGACGTATTATTACCATTAGCCGTGAATTTGGTAGCGGTGGGCGTGAACTAGGCAAGAGGCTTTCCGATGAATTGGGGATAGCCTATTACGACCGTGAGATTGTGACGGCGATTGCTGAGAAAGATGAGTTGAACGAGAACTTCGTGGAATGGACGATGGATCAAGGCATGCCCGATGTGGTTCCCTTGACCTTTGGCCGGACGTTTGACTATATTCCAGTGATTCCCTATGAATCGACACGCATCCTGACAGAGCAGTACCGCGTGATTAAGCAGATGGCGGAACAGGGGGATGCGATTTTTATTGGCCGCCATGCGGATGTGATTCTGGAGGAGTATAAGCCGCTGAAGATTTTTGTTTATGCGGATATGTTGGCGAAGATCAAGCGTTGTAGGGAGCGGGCGCCGAAGGATGAAGTGCTTTCGGATCGGGATTTGACTCGCAAGATTCGCCAGGTGGATAAAGCCCGCTCGACCAGCCACTCGATGATTTCGGATTTGGCTTGGGGTGATAAGCTGGGCTACCACTTGATGATCAATACCTCGGAGCTGGATTTGAAGTCGTATGCGAAGGTTTTGGCGGATTATGTGCGGTATTTCTTTGAGAATCGGTTGTAGGGTGAGGTGAGGAGAGTAACGCTGGGGTGTTGGGTCGCTTGATAACTTAATGCTGGCAAGGGCATCGACAGATCATGACCACTTTAACATGTTACACTGGACCGATTCTGTCGTTGTGCTGCTCATACAGGCTAGGTATGGAAATTTTGCTCGGAAAAAGCTCTGATCTTTCAGTAATTTCAAGTGGTTTTTGAAACTTTCTTCCAGAATCGGCAGATAAAACCCTCAATCAGTCGCAAATGGGCTTTGTTCTCTGAAATGTAATAGATTGCGGATAGCACAACTACGAAATTGGATCACTGTATCTTGTTATATTGGCCAGCTAAGCAATTTTCAGACAGAAATCCTTTTCATTGGAACAATAATCCTTCCTGCGCTTCGATTTTTGTGGAAATCAATACAGTAGTAGAGGTGGGCATTTAGTTTTTGGAGTTAGTAGTATTTGTAATAAGTTACGGATGGACAAATCTCGGAGATATCCGAAATTAACATGTTTTCTTTCGCACAAAATTGCTGCTTGGGGGGTCATTCTGGGAAAAATTGCAGAAATGAGAGGGCTTTGTCACCTATTTCACCTCATAATCCGCTGCCAACTTGGATATCGCCGAGTTTTGTCCATTTAACATATTATATATTGATGTTGTGTATCTTGTTGCTTGACTTTCTCATCGATTGGCCACGATTCACGAAGAAATCCACACATGCGATTACAGTTGCGCCTCGTTATCTGGAATGTATCAATTGGGCGGATCATTTATTTGAGAGAAAAAACAAACGAGCGGTCAGGATAATGCCCAAACCAGCGGATATCAGCCGAACGTAGCCGTAATACAAGAGGTACTTCCGCCCAGAAGCAAAAGTAGCGGCTGAGGCAGGGCTGGCGGGAGCGAAGAGACAAGAATAAACTTTCGCATAACTACGAAAATAAAGTTATGCGAAAGTTTGTGAGGTGGACAATTGCTGCGATTACTTATCGCTGTCTTCGGCGTCGAATTGTAGGACTTCTTTTTCGAGTTTATAGGTATTGAAGCCGCCATTTAGGTTGTAGACTTCTGTGAAGCCATGGTTTAAGAGGACGTTTTGGGCGGAATTGCCGGTCACGCCTTTGTTGCAGTAGGTGACGTAGATATGGTCTTTGGGGAGCTTGGGCAGGGCTTCACGAAGTTCGGATTGGGGGATGCTGAGAGCGCCGGGGACGTGGTCGCTTTCGTAGGATTTTGAGGCGCGGACGTCTAGGACGGTGATTTTCTTAGGGGATGGGTTGGGGGTGTTTTTTTCGTTGGAGCCGCCCGCACCGGCGCCAGACACTTCCCCGCCGCCAGCTTCGGCGACACCAGCAGCGAGCTTTTGGAGTTGGTGGAGGTTTTCGGCGCGCATGAGGGGGCGGCCGTGGGAGATGGCATTGTCAAGGATCATGCCGGTGTACATGACAGGGTCCTTGGTGGTGGAGAAGGGTGGGGCATAGGCAAGGTCTAAGTGGAAGAGGTCGGAGGCTTTGGCACCGAAAGTGATGGCGGTGACAAAGACATCGATACGCTTGTCGACGCCTTGGGGACCGATGATTTGGGCACCTAAGAGGCGGCCGGTGGCGCGATCTGCGACGGCTTTGATGGTCATTTCTTTGCCGCCTAAGTAATCGGCGTGGTCGGGTTTGATGTTGTAGGTGACTTCGACATCAAAGCCTTCGGCAAGGGCTTGCTTTTCGGAAAGACCGGTTGTGGCGCAAGCTAGATCGAAGACGCGGAAGATGCCGGTGCCTAGGCTTCCGCGGTACTCGAGGGAGCCGCCGGTGACTTGGTCACCGCAGATTCGCCCGGTTTTGTTGGCGGTGGAGCCTAAAGGCACATAAAGGGGTTTTCCGGTAATGAGATGGGTTTGCTCAATGGAGTCACCGGCGGCGTAAATATCTGGGTCGGATGTTTGCATGCGGCTATTGACCTTAATTGCTCCTGTGGAACCCAGGTGGAGGTCGGCGGCTTTGGCCAAAGAAACCTCAGGGACGACACCTGTGGCGACGATGACCATGTCGGCGGCTAGAATTTGCCCATCTGCGAGGGTGACATGGGTGGTGCTGATGGAGGCTACGCCGTTTGAGGTGAGGACGTGGATGCCGTTGGCGGTGAGCTCCTCCTCGATGAGGTGGGCGAGGTCGGCGTCGAAGATGGGCGCAACTTGGTTCAAAACTTCGGCCATGGTGACGTCGAGCCCGCGATTGGCGAGGTTTTCGGCCATCTCAAGACCGATGTAGCCGGTGCCGACGATGAAAATGCGGTGGGGTTTGTAGAGCTCCATGAACTGGTCGATTTTGTACATGTCAGTGAGGGTTCGGAGTGCAAAAACATGGTGGAGGTCGATGCCGGGAACGGGCGGGAGCTGCGGCCGGGCGCCGGTGGCCAGGATGAGTTTGTCGTAGTGGTCGGTGATGGTTTGGCCGTCAGCGAGGTTTTTGACCTCGATTTGCTTGGCTACCCGATCGATGGCGGTGACTTCAAAGCCGACTTTGATATCGATGTTGTATTTGGCTTTGAAGAAGGCGGGGTCGCGGGGGGAGAGCTCTTCGGGGTCACGGATTTCGCGGCCTAGGTAGTAGGGCATCCCGCAACCGGAGTAGGAGATCCACTGGTCTTTTTCGTAGATGACAATTTCGGCGTTTTCGTTGTTGCGGCGGGCTTTCGCGGCGGCTGAGGTGCCGGCAGCGACGGCTCCGATAACGAGTATTCTCATAAGCTTAGGTTCCTCCTCAAGGTCTTGCTGGCGTTTGGCGTTTAGCGTTTGGCGTTTGGCGTTTGGCGTTTGGTGTTTGGCATGTAGCGTTTAGCGTTTCTCTAGTGAGGGTACCACGCGGCGGGTGTTTTTGAAGGAACATGAGGTCCATTGGTTACGGCCAAAGCCGCAGAACTTTATTTTCGTACTTCTGCGGTAGTAGCTTTCGCAGAACTTTCTTTTTGTACTTCTGCGGTAGTAGCTTTCGCAGAACTTTATTTTCGTACTTCTGCGGTAGTAGCTTTCGCAGAACTTTATTTTCGTACTTCTGCGGTACCTCGTATTTGGCTTCCTCCAGGTAAAATGGGGGAAGCGAATGAAGCAATTGAAGGAGGTCATTTATGACAAACACGACTGATTTTTCTGCTGAAAAACTTCTGCGAATGCTACAGCAGCGCTTCCATGAGAATCCGAAGCGCCATGAAAATATCGATTGGGAGACGGTTGAAGCACGTCTCGTTTCTCAACCAGAGAAGCTTGCTTCTTTAGCCCAGATGGAAGAGACAGGCGGTGAGCCGGATGTTGTTTCTGGTATTTTGGACGACGCACCAGGCGAGATTGTCTTTGTGGATTGTGCGGAGGAGACGCCAAAAGGCAGGTTGAGCCTTTGTTATGATGAGGTGGCTTTAGCTGGGCGGAAAAAGAATCCGCCTGTTGGGAGTGCAGAGGGTTTGGCAGCCAGGATGGGTGTCAGGCTTGTGACGGAGGCGGAATATCGAGCGCTGCAGGCGCTGGAGCCTTTTGATCGGAAGACGTCCAGTTGGGTGGCGACACCGGAAAAAATTCGCCAATTGGGCGGCGCACTTTTCTGTGACCGGCGCTATGACACGGTTTTTGTTTACCACAATGGCGCAGATTCCTACTATGCTTCGCGCGGCTTCCGGACGATTTTGACGGTGTAGGCGGAGGCTTGGCGCATGGCAGAGGACGTCGACAAGAAGGCGTTAACGTCGATTCAGCAGCAGCTTTTTGCCCTGCGTGATGAGGGCTATCAGGCGTTCCTAGCGAAGCTCATCCCCACCCTGGATCCGGCGCGGATCATTGGCGTGCGAGCGCCGGCGCTGAGGACTTTGGCGGGGGCTTTGGCCAAAGACGCCACCACCACTTCGAACTTCGTAGCGGACTTGCCGCATCGCTTCTACGAGGAGGACCAACTGCACAGTGCTTTCTTGCAGCGGGTGAAGGACCCGGTGGTGGCGCTGGCGGAAGTGGAGCGTTTTCTGCCGTTCGTAGATAATTGGGCGGTGTGCGACGGGCTTTTCCTGAAGGTGTTTCGGAAGGTGCCGGATTTGGTCTACCCGAAGATTGTGGCGGGGCTGGGGTCAAAGCGGCCTTACGAACAGCGCTATTGGATTGGCTTGTTGATGGATGCTTTTCTGGATGAGCATTTCGCAGCGGGGCAGCCGGGTTTGGTGGCGGCTGTCCGCTCGGAGCACTACTACGTGCGCATGATGCAGGCGTGGTATTTTGCGACGGCACTTGCGAAACAGTATGAGGCGGCTGTGCCGTATTTGGAGACGGCTGCCCTGGAGCGTTGGACGCACAATAAGGCGATCCAAAAGGCAGTCGAAAGCTACCGCATTCCCCCTGAAACGAAGGCTTATTTGAAGACCTTGCGGCGAAAGTGAAGCAACTTGGTGAACTTGCCGCAGCCGAAAATCAGGTAGACGCAACCTTGAGCCAGGAAGGTCTCAGCACTTTGACTTGACTCACGATAAAGGACGAAACGGACATCTGTAAGAGGTCAGTGGGCAAGAACATGATCGCACCAGACATGGCAAACCATGTCCAAGATCGGTCGCCAAGGCCTAGATAGACGTGCCCCAAAATGTAGAAATACAGGGTGCCAATGGTGTAGATGATGGCTAGGCCGGCTAGACTGGCCAAGAACGCCGAAGTGAAATGGCTCCGCTTGCCGCGGGTGGCCAAGCGGCGGAAGAGTTTGCCGATGACGTAGGATGCCGGAATGAAGGCGGCAATGTAGCCAAAAGAAGGCTTGAACACGTAGCCCAGACCGCCACCGGCGGAGAAGACCGGTAAGCCAGCCAAGCCCAAAACCAAGAAAAGGGTCTGGGTGAGTGCGCCAAGTTCAGGCCCCAAGTAGAGCGCAATGAAGCTCACAGCCATCGTTTGCAAAGTGAAGCTAATAGCCGGTGTGGGCACCGTGATTTTGGAGCAGATAATCAGAAGGGCGAGGAAAATGCCCACATAGCTGATTTGCTTGATAGAAAAGCCCTTGTGCGGTGTTTTCGTCATTGTCTCTGGCCTCCTTGGATGGCTACCTTAATTCATTCACGATTCATTCATGATGCTTCGTGATTGTCCTCACAAAGCCTTCGCCCGATATTATGCCGAATCATTCTACGGCTGCCAAGACCCGGTGCTATAATCCCCGCATTAGATGGTATGAACGAGCGGGAGGCGGCTTTGGCCTGCGTGGAAAGTGCGGGAAAAGGCGGCTTTGGCCAGGTAGAGAACGAAGATAGAGGAGCGATTTTTTTGAGCGAAAAGCGAGTGATGGTTGCGATGAGTGGCGGAGTGGACAGCTCCGTTGCGGCCGCGATCCTGCAGGAACAGGGGCTTCAGACCTCGGGGGCGACCCTGAAATTGACGAATCAAACGAGCTGCGCAGTGGGCAGTCGGAGTAGAACATGTTGCATTCTCGAAGACATCGAGGATGCGCGCTCCGTTGCGCTCAATTTGGGGATTGAGTACTTTGTTCTGAATCATACGCAGGATTTTCGCGCGCAGGTGATCGACCGTTTCATCCGCGCCTATCAGGAGGCAGAGACGCCGAACCCTTGCATCGACTGCAATCGCTACATTAAGTTTGAGAGTTTCTTCGACCAGGCCGATATTTTGGGCTTCGACTACCTCGCAACCGGCCATTACGCACAGGTTAGCTACGATGAGACGAGCGGCCGCTACCTCCTGAAGAAGGGCAAAGACCACCATAAAGATCAGAGTTACGTCCTCTACAGTTTGACCCAGAAACAGCTGGCGAAGACGCTATTCCCACTGGGTCAGTATGAGAAGAGTGAGATCCGGGAGATTGCCCTGAAGCACGGTTTCATCAATGCCGCCAAACCTGACAGCCAAGATATTTGTTTCGTGCCGGACGGGAATTACCGGGCCTTCCTCGAGTCGGAGGGCGTCGTGACCAAGCCTGGCAATTTCATCGACCTTGAGGGCAAAATTCTGGGCCAGCACAAGGGCATTGAGGGCTACACGATCGGGCAGCGAAAAGGGCTGGGGATCTCGTCGGATCGGCCGCTTTTTGTCGTGGCGAAGTCCGCAGAGAACAACACGGTCACCCTGGGCCGCGAGGAAGATCTCTACTCGCCGGGGCTACTGGCATCGGGCCTCAACTGGATTTCGATCCCTGAGCTCACCGCGCCCATGGAGGTGACGGTGAAGGTCCGCTACAGCCAGCAGGACGTGCCAGCGGTGATTATGCCTGTCACTACTGCGTCTTCGTCTTCGGTTTCGGTTTCGGTTCCGGTTCCGGCCAAAGCCGCCGAGGTCAAAGTGCTCTTTTCTACGCCACAACGCGCCATCAGTCCGGGTCAGGCCGCCGTCTTCTATCAAGGCGATGTCGTCGTGGGCGGCGGAACCATTGTCGAAGCCTTGCGGTAATTACTTTATGATCTACCTTGATTACGCGGCCACAACGCCCATGCTGCCGGCAGCCCTTGCCGTAATGCAAGAGGTCTTGGCGGAGTCGTATGGCAACCCTTCCTCCATGCACCAAGCGGGCCGCACCGCCCGAAATATTCTGACGAAAGCCCGCGAAAGCATCGCCAGCTCTCTCGGGGCCGGCCCTCGCGAAATCTATTTCACCTCCGGCGCAACCGAAGCCAATAATTGGGCACTTGTCTCTGTGTGTCGGGCCGGCCGCTCCCAAGGCAAAATCCGCATCATCACTTCGGCTATTGAACATGCCTCCATCCTGGCCACCTGTGATGCGCTTGCCAAAGAAGGCTTCACCATCATCCGCCTGACACCAAATGCGGATGGCGTCGTGGCACCTGACCAAGTCGAAGCAGCCATCCAGGAGGACCTTGCTGCGACAGCTCTGGTCTCCATCCAATGGGTAAATAATGAGATCGGGGTAGTCCAAGACGTGGAAGCTATTGGCCGTGTCTGCCAGACCCTTGGTGTGCCATTTCACACCGATGCCGTCCAAGCCATCGGCCACTTGCCGCTCGTTTGGGAGAGCTTCCCCGCAGACTACCTGAGCCTTTCTGCGCATAAGTTCGGCGGCCCAAAAGGCACCGGCCTCCTTCTGGCCAGAAAAGCCCCCGATTCCTTCATCCACGGAGGCCGTCAAGAAAGAGGCCGCCGTGCCGGCACCGAAAATTTGGCCGGTATCGCCGCAATGGCGAAGGCTTTGGAGCTCACTTGTTCTCAGCGCATAAGTTTGAAAAGAAACTTATGCGATTATTCCAAAGGCTTCCTTTCGGCGCTTCAGGCGAAGGGCCTTTCCTTCATTTTGCATGGCCCGGAGCTTGCCGCTTCTGCTGAAGGGAAGCGGCTTCCCTCAATTCTGAATCTTTATTTCCCGCGTGTCGATGGGCAGACCTTACTCTTGCTTCTCGATCGGGCGGGGATTTGTGTTTCTTTGGGCTCTGCTTGCGAAGCAGGATCAGTGGAGGCGAGTCATGTGCTTTTGGCTTTGGGTTTCTCTGAGGAAGAAGCTGGATCTTCGATTCGTTTTTCTTTGGGCCCGACAACTAGCCCCGAGGATTTGGCCTATTCTGCTGAGCAGGTGGCCTTGGCGATTGCCAAACTGCAACGTTGAGTTTTCTTCTGCTCGTGTGTTTGTTGTGGGGTTGGCCGATCACAGATTTTTTGACCATCCCAGAATTTTGCGACCAAACGCCCGATCGAAGGAAAATGAGGCTGTGATTCGGGATGTTCCTAGAACTTACATGCGGATGAATCTCTTGTATTGGCTGTTGGTGCGACTCGATATCCGCCGATTCATAGTTCTTCGAGGCCGCTAGGTGAGCAATCTGGGATGGATGATACAAATAATGATATACCACCGCAGATGTCGTGTTGATTTTTGATTAAATCTGGGATTATCGAGGCAATACCCAATACACCACTACAATTATCGTGTTGATTTTTGATTAAATCCGGGATTATTGGGGCAATGACCAATACACCACTATAATCGTCGTGTTGATTTTCGATTAAATCTGGGATTATCGGGGCAATGACTAATACACCACCACAATCGTCGTGTTGATTTTCGATTAAATCCGGGATTATCGGGGCAATGACTAATACACCACCACAATCATCGTGTTGATTTTCGATTAAATCCGGGATTATCGGGGCAATGACAAATACACCACCATAATCATCGTGTTGATTTTCGATTAAATCCGGGATTATCGGGGCAATGACCAATACACCACCACAATCATCGTGTTGATTTTTGATTAAATCCGGAATTATCGGGGCAATGACTAATACACCACCACAATCGTCGTGTTGATTTTCGATTA
>CAZCLL010000013.1:0-2981 GCA_964499555.1 uncultured Fastidiosipila sp. | reverse complement strand
GTGTTGATTTTCGATTAAATCCGGGATTATCGGGGCAATGACTAATACACCACCATAATCATCGTGTTGATTTTCGATTAAATCCGGGATGGTGAGGACAACCATAAGGACCACCTGCGAGTGAGTAGTAGCAATTCGCAAGCAGCAAGGGAGCAAGTCATTTGCATAACATGATAAATGGACAAAACTCTGCTATATCCAAGCTGGCGTCGGGTTTTGAAGTGAAACGAGTGACAAAGCCAGCTCATTTCTGCAATTTTTCCCAGAATGACCCCTCCAGAAGCAATTATGTGCAAAAGAGAATATGTTGAACTCGGATATCGCCGAGTTTTGTCCAATGTAACTTATTACGGACCTCATAAGCACACTTCTTTGTGATGCTCAGCTTCAATGTCGTATTAAATTCCATATAAATATTGATTTCCAGAAGAATCGAAAGCGCAGGAAGGATTATGCCTCAACATAAATGGTAGAAGGAGTAAACGTATCTCCCGTTTTCTCATGAAGATTTAACATGGGATGTCCGTACATGTTGCTTCGCAACGTGTCATAATGGGGTTTGGACGAATGAATCGATTTCTAACGAATGAAGATCCATATGATAAGGAGTAGCCGAATGACCAGAGAAGATCTCTATCGTGACCTCCGCATGAGGCTTCAAGACCTGCCGCAAACCGAGCTTGATTACACGGTCGCCTATTACGATCGCTTGATTTCTGAGCGCGTTGCTCGGGGTATGTCGGAAGACGAGGCGACCCGTTCCATGGGTGAACCCTCTTGGATTGCCAAGCAGATTCGCACGCAACGCGAGCCTGCTCAGCAGAATCAGTACCAGCAGACACCGGATGCGCCGCGCTTCCAGCAGAATGGGCAATACCAACAGGGCACGCAATTCCAACGACACCCGCAATACCAGCAGTACCAGCAACACCAACAGGGCACGCAATTTCAACAACACCCGCAATACCAACAAGGCACGCAACACCAACAACACCAACAACACCAGCAACATCAGCAATACCAGCAAGGCGGGCAGTACCAGCAAGCGCCGCGGAAACAGAGTAGTAGCAGTGGCGTGAAAATTCTGCTGATTGTGCTGCTGTTTCCGATTTGGTTGCCGCTGTTTATGGCGGCGACAGGGCTCTTGATTGGCCTGATCGGTGCGGTGGTGGGCATTTATATTGCGATCATTGCGACCTTTGTTGGCTTGGCGGTCTCGGGGGTTGGCCTCATTGTGCAAGGGATTCTCAGTGCCGTGTCTTTGGCTTGGCCAGAGGCTTTGGTACTCGTAGGAGCTGGCCTCGTCCTCCTAGGCGTAGTCATGATGTTGATTTTGCCGGGTGCGGCTTTGGCCAAAGCCACCGGCAGAGGCATCTCTCACCTCGGACGCGGGATTGGTAGGCTCTGGGGCAGTATAGTAGGAGGAAACAGGTGATGAAAAAGTATCGATTGGTCATAATTGGCCTGCTTGTTTTTGTGCTGGGACTTGGGCTGGTGTTTGGGGGCTTTGCAATGAGTGGGTTCGATACGAATGTGTTTTCCTGGACGGTTAGCAGCGAGGGGAAGACGTATCAGGCGTCTTCGGAGATCACAAGTTTGCAGATTGACGATGAGAATATGTCGATTCAGTTTGTGAGGAGTCAGTCGGATCGCATTGAGATTACATATGTGACGAGCGGCAGAGAGACTTATGAGTTTATCGAGTCGGGGCAGACGCTTCAGGTGAAAAAGGAGAATATGGGGCCTCGATACATGCGTTGGTTTGGGTGGGTGAATTTTGGTTGGACTCGGATCAGGGGCTTGACGGTGGCTTTGCCGGCAGGTTTTTCCGGGCCGATTGATGCGAAGACCACGAATGGGCAGATTCGGATTCAGGATCAGGATTTGGAGGCGCTGACTTTACAGTCGCGCAATGGCCAGATTGAAGTGGAGGGTGTTTCGAGCCGACAGGGCATGTGGCTCAAGACGACAAATGCGCGAATTAGGCTCTTGGATAGCGGCGCACCAGATATTCAAATTGAGACGTCAAATGCCGAGGTTGTGATAAGGAATGTGGCTTCGCAGATTTTGCAAGCGACGACGTCGAATGCGCGCATGGATCTTTCGGCGATGTCGGAGAATCGGCAAATTTTCTTGCGCAGCACGAATGGTTCGCTTTTCCTGAACGAGGTCGGGGCGGATGTCTTGGATGCCCAGACCTCGAATGCCAGGATTCTGGCGACGGTGTATGGGCGAGAAGAGGATTTTGATATTGATGTGGAGTCTAGAAATGGCAATGTGAATATCCCGAATCGGAGCAATCCGGGACGGCCGCGGCTGAAGCTTCGGACGTCGAATGGTTCGATTGAAGTGGAGTTTATCGCACGGCAGTAGTGGCTCAGAGCTGGTGTTGAGGGTGCGGCTGCGAGCAGCCGCACCCTCAAGCCGTAGAGCCTCGCAGCTCAGATGCTAGATGCTATTGCCGAATTCGATGGAAATGGCATTGAAGAGGTTTAAGACGTCTTCCAGCATCACTTTGTGTTTGTCTGCGCCAGATTTGTCGAGGACGGCTTTGCCTTCGTGCATCATGTAAAGCCTGTCGCCATAGGTCAAGGCGTGACGCAGATTGTGCGTCACCATCAAGACGGTAAAGTGGGCTTTTTCTGTGAGTTTTTGGGTGAGTGCCATGACTGTTTCGGAAGATTTCGGGTCAAGCGCTGCCGTGTGTTCGTCGAGGATTAAAATGTCTGGTTCCGTCATGGTGGACATGAGTAGAGCCAGCGCTTGACGCTGACCACCAGATAAGGTGCCGCATTTTTGATCTAGGCGATGCTCTAAACCCATGCCCAAAGTCTCTACTAGGGGACCGAAGTGGGTGGCGGCGGCTTTGGCCACACCACGCTGCAGGTTGTAGGGCTTGCCTTTATTGGCGGCGATGCTGAGGTTTTCGAGGACGGTGAGGGAAGCGGCGGTGCCACGGCCGGGGTCCTGGAAAACGCGGC
>CAZCLL010000012.1:20098-28635 GCA_964499555.1 uncultured Fastidiosipila sp. | reverse complement strand
TGCATTTGGGTGCACCGTGTGAACCTGTGGTCAAAGTAGGTGAGACGGTAGAAGTGGGGCAAGTGATCGGAGATTCAGCGGCAGCGATCAGTGCGCCGATCCATGCATCCATTTCCGGAACTGTGAAGAAGATCACGCAAGTTCCGAATCCGGCAGATGGCACCTTCATGACGTCCATCGAGATTGAGTCGGATGGTGAGATGAGAAAATGGTCCGGGCTGAAAGTTCCGGAAATCAACTCCCGAGAAGAATTCATTGCAGCCGTTAGAGCAAGCGGGCTGGTCGGTTTAGGGGGAGCCGGATTCCCGACGCATTTCAAAGTTAATGTGAAACCCGGTCAGGTGGATACCTTGGTTGTCAACGGGGCTGAGTGTGAACCTTATATCACGGCCGATGATGTCGTCATGCGTTACTACACAGATAAGCTCTTTACCGGTCTGGCTTCGGTGATGAAGTGGATTGATATCCCGAACTGTGTCATTGTCGTGGAAGACAATAAACCAGCAGCGATTGACGCACTCGTTTCGTACATTGAGGGCGATTCCCGTTTGTCTGCTGTTAAGGTGATGGTCGTGCCGGCTGAATATCCGAAAGGCGCGGAGAAAGTCCTGATTCAGAATGCAACTGGCCGTATTGTTCCGGTGGGTAAGTTGCCGGCGGATGTTGGCTGCATTGTGATGAATGTCACGACACTCGCCGTCTTAGGAATTTACCTCACGGAAGGTCGTCCATTGACCAATAAGATCGCCACCATTGATGGCGGAGCGATTGCTGAGCCGAAGAATGTGAAGATCCCGATTGGTACGCCTCTGCAGGACATTATTGATTTCTGTGGCGGGTTCAAAGAAGATCCAGCTCTTCTACTCATGGGTGGTCCTATGATGGGTAAGCCATTGAGTTCTCTCGACTTTTCGTTCTTGAAACAGAACAATGCGATTTTGGCCCTGGTGGAAGATGATTATTTCTTGAAACCAGAGATTGCCTGTATGCGTTGTGGGCGTTGTATTGATGTGTGCCCTATGTTCTTGTCTCCTACAGAAATGAAAGCAGCGATTGCGGCCGGAGATGCCGAAAGAGCCAGGGACCTGGGCGTCAATACCTGTATGGAGTGTGGCTGCTGTTCCTTTACTTGTCCTTCGCACATTCAATTAGTCCAGTACTTCCGCGAAGGTAAAAAAATGGTCAGAGCGCTGGAGGTGAAGTAAATGGCGAGGAAAGAAACGAATCAATCAAAAGTTTTACTTCTATCCGCTAGCCCGCACTTTCATGCGAAGAGCGATACCTCGAAAATCATGCTGGATGTCATCATCGCCCTTCTTCCAGCGGTCATTGCGGCAACCGTGATTTTCGGTTGGAAAGTGCTTCTGAACATCGTGGTTAGCGTCTTGACTTGTGTGGTCGCTGAGTACGTAAGCCGTAAGGTGATGAAGTGTGAGATGACCATCTCTGATCTTTCTGCTGTCGTTACGGGGATCATCCTGGCACTGAATGTGCCGGCAGACTTCCCGGTCTGGCAGTTGATGTTAGGTGCGATCGGCGCCATCGTCATTGCCAAACAGATCTTCGGTGGTCTGGGTCAAAACTTTGTCAACCCGGCGATGATCGCCCGCTTGATGTTGGTTGTCTCCTTTGCCACTAGCTTCGTTGTTTCCCAGCCGGTGCTCGGCTACTCCTCAGTGGATGCAGCCAGTTCTGCTACCCCAATGGCGATCTTGGGCTCTGGAACGACTGATGGTGCACCTAGCTTGATGGATATGTTCTTCGGCGTGCATGGCAGCTTGGCTGTAGGGGAAACCTGTGCCGCTGCGATTTTGTTAGGGCTCATTTATCTCCTCGTTCGTAAAGTGATTAAGCCCCATATCCCCGTAGCGTATGTGGGAACGGTGGCTGTTCTTTCGCTCTTGTTCGGTGGTTTCGATCTGAATTTCGTTCTCTACCAGATCTTGGGTGGTGGACTCCTTTTCGGGGCAGTCTTTATGGCAACCGATTACGCAACTTCCCCTTTGACCAATAAGGGCAAGATTGTCTTCGGTATTGGTCTGGGCCTGATTACTTGTGTCATCCGTTTCTGGGGCAATTTGCCGGAAGGCGTTTCGTACAGTATTGTCATTATGAATATCTTGACCCCTCATATTGACAACTGGACTCGCTCCCCCATCTTTGGCCAACAGAAGAAAGTGAAGCAAAAGGAGGTCAAAGCATGAGTAAAAAGAAAGCCCAAGGAGCCGGGATTGTAAAACCGGCCGTGATTCTTACCGCGATTGCCCTGGTTACCGCCTTTCTGCTGGCGCTGACCAATATGGTGACCGCACCGATTATTGCCGGTCAAGCAGAGCAAAAGGAATTGGAAGCGCGTCAGGTGGTCTTGCCTGTTGCTGCTTCCTTCACTGAGAAAACCTATGAGGAAGGCGATACGTCCTTCAGCTACTTGGAAGGCCAAGATGCCTCTGGCAATGTCGTCGGTTACATCTTCACAAACCAGACCCCCGGCTATGGCGGCCCTGTTATCGTTATGATGGGCATCGACATGGAAGGAAAGATCGGTGGCGTGGTGCCGCTGGATCTGAAGGAATCCCCTGGGTACGGAATGAATGCTCAAGAGCCTGCCTTCTTAGACCAGTTCGCAGGCCGAACCGGCGAGATTGGCTACAACAAAACCCAAGCCTCTGATACGGAAGTTCTGGCCATTTCCGGTGCGACAGTTTCCACGGCTGCGTTCGTGAACAGCGTCAATCAAGGCATGCAACAATTTGCGACTTTGACCGGCGGCACAATCGGCGGTGATCCGAGACTTGCTGCCGTTCCTGGAGCAGCCAGCTTGTCCGAGCCAGTTACCGGAACCTTCGAAGGCGACAGTTTCACTTACTTCCATGCCTTTGATGAGGCAGGTGCCGTCTTGGGTTACGTGATCGAGGCCAAAGCCGACGGTTACGCGGTCACCCACGAAGGCCCACAGATGACGGTCGCTGTAGGTTTAGACCTCGATGGCGTGATTGTTGGTTCTGTGATGACGGATAACGGCGAAACCCCAGGGATTGGTGATCGCGTGAAGGATGAGAGCTTTACGGGCCAATTTGTCGGTCAGTCTGGTGAGATTACTTCGCTGGATGCCCTTTCTGGCTCTACCTTCTCTAGCCGCGGCTATCGCGATGCAGTGAATCTAGCGCTCCAGTATTTCTCTGCCGTGGAAGGACCGAAGGATCCCAAATTGCAGAATGTTCCCGGTAGTTCCGCGCTTTCTGATGAATTGAGCGGTACCTATGAAGGAGAGGCCTTTACCTACTTCGAAGCCCTGGATGAGGCTGGAGCAGTTGTTGGCTATATCTTTGAGAATGAAACCGTAGGCTACCACAAGGAATCTCCGTTCCGCGTGCAAGTCGGGATCGATCTCGAGGGCAATGTCACCGGGACGACCCCCTTGGACCTCGACGAGACGCCGGGGATCGGTATGCAAGTCGAAGAGGATGATTTCCGTTCAAGATTCATTGGTGTATCGGGCGACGCTTCGTCTGTCGACGTGATCTCGCAGGCTACGGTCTCGAGTAGGGCCTACATCAATGCTGTCAACCAAGCGCTTGGACAATTTGCCACGGTAAGTGGAGGTGCAAACTAATGGCTAATCCATCAATCAACTATAAAGATGTCTTCACGAGAGGACTCATCAAGGAGAACCCCATTTTCCGACTCGTTTTGGGGATGTGTTCTTCCTTAGCGATGTCGACCAGCATGATCAGTGCGTTCGGCATGAGTGTCTCGGTGATTGTCGTACTCGTCCTGTCGAATATTTCGATTTCGCTTCTTCGTAAAGTAATTCCGGATGAGGTCCGCATTCCTGCGTACGTCATCGTGATCGCGGGCTTCGTTTCGATCGTACAGATGGTTCTACAAGCCTTTGTTCCGGATATCTACGAGATGTTGGGTATTTACTTGCCTTTGATCGTTGTGAACTGCATTATCTTGGGCCGTGCCGAAGCCTTTGCCAACAAGAACACAGTTCTGGCCTCTGCCGTTGATGGTCTGGGTATGGGTATTGGCTACATGATGGCTCTGATGAGCATTTCCTTGATCCGTGAATTCATCGGCAATGGCTCCATCTTCGGGATCGAGCTGATCCCCGGCAACATCAATGTTGCGCTCTTCACAGCTCCGGCTGGCGGTTTCATCGTTTTGGGTATCCTGATGGCCCTCTGGAATAAGTGGGCGGAAGGGAAGGGCATGGCGAAAGCCGGCCTCAACTGCGAAGGCTGTCCTTCGGTTGGCCGCTGCCAAGCGATCCAGAACCAAGCTGCTGATCAGAAGAAAGAAGAGGCGTAAAACATGAATTTGTTAAGTATTCTTTTTGTAGCCATCCTTGTTGAAAACTATGTTTTCGTTCAGTATCTTGGGATTTGCCCTTTTCTCGGTGTATCGAAAAAGTTAGATACAGCGATGGGTATGAGTGTTGCGGTGATTTTCGTTATGGTCATGGCTGCGGCTGCGACCTGGCCGATTAATCACCTTCTCTTGGTCCCCAATAACCTGGCGTATCTGCAAACCTTGGTTTTCATTCTTGTGATTGCCGCGCTCGTTCAGTTGGTAGAGACTTTCCTCAAGAAGTTTGTCAAACCACTTTACAATGCGCTGGGCATTTACCTGCCTCTGATTACCACGAACTGTATCGTCTTGGGCGCTGTAGTGGTGAATGCGGATAACGCTTATGGTTTCGCTGAATCCTTGATCAATGCTGCCGGCGGCGGTCTGGGTTTCATGCTGGCGATGTTTATGTTTAGCGGTATTCGTTCTCGTATCGACCTGTCTCCGATCCCGAAATTCTTCCAAGGCCTTCCGGTCACGCTCGTTGCTGCCGGCTTGACTTCTATGTCTTTCCAAGGCTTCGTCGGGGTTGCGGACAATCTGTTTAAGTAAGGAGAGAAATCATGGGTGATGTATTATTCGCTACCGTCCTTACCGGAGGAACAGGGCTTGTCCTAGGCATTGTCTTAGCCGTTTTTGCGAAAGTGATGGCGGTCCCGGTTGATCGAAAACAAGAGGCTTTGCGAGAGCTTTTACCTGGTGCGAACTGCGGCGCTTGCGGGCACACGTCCTGCGATGGCTACGCTGCGGCTTTGGCCGATGGAACGGAAAGTTTGACTTCACCGATCTCTGTGCCGAGGTGAGAAGCGGCTGTGAACATCGCTTCTTACCTCGGCACAGAGATCGGTGAAGTCAAACCTACCACGGCCATGGTGATGTGCCAAGGCAGCTCGGCGCACACGAAGAAGCGTGCAGATTACATTGGGATTTCGACGTGCTCAGCGGTTTCACAGATGGAAGGCGGCGATCAGGATTGCCGTTTCGGCTGCTTGGGCTATGGCGATTGCGTGAAGGTTTGCCAGTATGACGCAATCCATGTAGTTGATGGGGTGGCCGTAGTGGATCCTGCGGTTTGCACCTCTTGCATGATGTGCATTAAGACCTGCCCCAAGAAGATCATTGAACTTCTGCCTATGGAACACGCGCAGTCTATGGTACTATGTCGTAACGAGGACAAGGCTGCTGTCGCGAACAAGGCTTGTGAGGTTTCTTGTATCTCTTGCAAACGTTGCGTGAAGATTTGTCCTGAACAATGTATTTCGATGGTGAATGACCGTGCCGTCATTGACTATCCTCGCTGCACAAACTGTGGCAAATGCCAGGAAGTTTGTCCGCACGATTGTATCTTGTCGCTTTATCCACAGGGAATTCCCGTGGGTGCGAAGACGGGTGCATAAAGTAAGTAGGGATCATGTCTAATCATAAGAAGGAAAGTCCCGCCCTGGCATCAAGGCGGGATATTCTAATCATCGTTGTACTTCTGGCTGTTTTGGGGCTCTGGGCTTTGTGGTCTTATGTGATTTCACCTAGGCTCAATCCGGACACGGAACTGAAGTACGCCTGGATATATCATGACAATGATTTGGTTGAGCGGGTGGCCTTGGATGGCGAAGCCAGAACCTGGACTCTCGAGGTGCCTGATCATCCGGGAATTGAAATGGTCATTCAGACTTCTGCGGAGCGAACGATCAGGGTTCTAGAATCGAATTGCCCGGATAAGATTTGTGTAAACACGGGTGCCGTGTCTAGGGATGGGCAGAGTATCGCGTGTTTGCCGAATCATGTGATTATCAAGATTGGGAACGATAAGGGTCCTACGGGATTTGGAAGTAGTTGATGAGAGAAGATAAGGGAAGTATTTCAGAGAGGCCGGTGAGGAAGACTCATCAGCACGTCACCATGATGGTGTTACGGGCGATTTTGATTGCCCTCTCTTTTCTCATGAGCGCTTTAGACCATAGTTTGCCGAGTCCGTTTCCTGGGGTTCCTGGGATGTCTCTGGGTCTTGCGAATATTGTGGTTTTGTTTGCTCTGGTTTTCTTGACGCCGGGCGATGCCTTGGCGATTACGGTTACGAAGAGTATTTTTGTTTTCTTTATGCGTGGGCCGGTGTCGCTCTTGCTTAGCTTGTCCGGTGGTCTCTTGGCTCTTGTTCTAGAGATTCTGCTCTGGAAGGGGTCTAAGGGGAAGGTTTCGTTGATTTTGCTCTCCGCGGTTGGCGGCATGGCTCATAACATCGGCCAAATCATCGCCTACGCCCTTTACGCACGGGTGAGTATCTGGCTTCTGATTGCGCCTTTGGCCATCACTGGTATTGTGACGGGGATCTTGACTGCTCTCGTTTTGAAGGCAATTTACCCGCATATGGAGCGCTGGTTTCGGGCTCATCGTTCTTACGAAGGAGAGGGAACCCAGTAAGTTTTCTCTTCTGTTTTCCCCACCACCTTACGTGCTGTTTGGCGTATAATAAGAAGAAAATCTAGGGGGTGGCTATGTCACTTCGTCTTTATCTTGTTATCCCATGTTACAACGAGGAAGATGCATTGCCCATAACCGCAGGGAAAGTTGCGGAGAAGATGAAGGCTCTGCAGGATTCCGGTCTTATTTCTGGAGCTTCACGCGTATTATTGGTAAATGATGGCTCGAAGGATAAAACCTGGGAGATCATCACGAAACTTCATGATGAAAATCCCTTGTTTGCCGGGCTTAATCTCAGTCGAAATCGCGGCCATCAGAATGCTTTGTTGGCAGGTCTACTGACGGCTGCTGACTATTGTGACGTCAGTATTTCCATGGATGCAGACCTGCAAGATGACATCGATGCCATCGATGATATGCTGGTGAAACATTTAGCGGGGGCCGATATTGTGTACGGCGTGAGAAAGGCTCGGGCGAAAGATACCTTCTTTAAGCGCTTTACGGCACAACTCTATTATAAAATTTTGAAATTTATGGGTGCGAATATCGTTTATGACCATGCAGACTATCGCTTGATGAGTCAGAGAGCCCTCCAAGGCTTGGCAGAATTTAAAGAAGTCAATTTGTTCTTGCGTGGTCTTGTTCCGATGATCGGTTACCCTTCGGCGATTTCCTACTACGAACGAACCGAACGTGTCGCTGGGGAGAGTAAGTATCCGCTGAAGAAAATGATCAATTTTGCTATCGAAGGCATTACCTCTTTGACGACGAAGCCGATCAAGCTGATTTCACAGATTGGTTTTTTTGTTTTTCTTGTCAGTATCGGCATGTTGGTCTATTCTGTCGTACAGTACTTTTCCGGAAACACCACGGCAGGTTGGGCGAGTCTCATTGTTTCAATCTGGGCAGTTGGCGGCTTAATTTTGCTGGCGATTGGTGTAATCGGGGAGTATATTGGTAAAATTTATCTGGAGAGCAAGGCAAGGCCTCGCTTTCTGGTAGAAGACTTTCTCCTTCAGACAGAAGAGGGAGATCATGTTGATTTATGGGAGAATAAAGGTAGGAACGTATGAAACAAAAACGTGACCGGATAATCGGTATCCTCATTGCTCTTTTGTTAGCTATTTTTTCCGGACTTTTTATCTACAATGTGTACCGGAGCAAATTTTTACCCACCACCTATTTGCTTATTTTGCTTATCGTAATCCTGATCTTGAATCTCTTGATCGACTGGCTCCTCATCAGTAAGGGAAGAGTCTGGCGTAAGACCTTGGCGATTATTCTCGCCTTGATTCTAGGATTAGGTTTCATTGCGGGCACTGCGGTGATGAGTGATCTGAACCGTTTCGTTGATGAAGTGAATAACCCGGTTGACGAAGAGGACACCTATTCGATTCTTGTTCTTCGAGAGGACCCCTTAACGAATGCCAACGACGTAAGTAACATGCGAGTCGGTGCTGTGGAAGGGGCAAACTACGCCATGATCTCCGAACTCTTGCCCGGAAATGGCGGTGCACCACTTCAGACTTATTCGAACTACATGCAACTAGCGGAGAGCCTGTTGAACCAAACAGAACGGCTCATCTTCTTCAACGAAGCGTACCGTGACATTATTTTGGATCTACATGCCGATTTCAATTCTGTGACGAGAATTCTTACAACGAAGGATCCTACCGTTCCGAATCTTAGTAGCCCCCCTTCAATTGATACGCCCAGTACGGACGAGACACCAGATCCTTCGAACACCGATGAAGGGAATGTGCCGC
>CAZCLL010000012.1:19007-20088 GCA_964499555.1 uncultured Fastidiosipila sp. | reverse complement strand
GACCTTATCTCCGGAGGAAACCCAGCCAGCGGTCTCCGAACCGGTTGAAACCTTTACGCCCGGGACGGCGAATGGGTCGGATCCGTTCCTGATCTATATCTCCGGAACCGATAGTGCCGGAAGTATTAGCACAAGAGGGCGTTCTGACGTTAATATCGTCATGGCGGTGAACCCTAGAACACGCCAAATTGCTCTGGTCTCGATCCCTCGTGATTCCTATGTGGCCATCCCGGCTACCGGTGGGTATCGCGATAAGCTAACGCATGCCGGGATCTTGGGCGTGACGTCCTCACAAGGTGCGGTTGAGAACTTATTGGGTATGGGGATCCATGCCTATGCAAAAGTAAACTTTACAACCTTGACCGGTCTGGTTGATCAACTGGGTGGGGTTACGGTGTATAACCCAACGGCTTTCGGTGAATTTGCTGCTGGAAATATTCGTCTCAATGGTGCCCAAGCCTTGCGTTTCTCGAGAACAAGATATGGCTTAGCCGGCGGCGACTTAGCGAGAGGCGCAAACCAGTTGCGCGTGATTCAGGGGATTATCAATGAAGCGATCAAACCTCAGAACTTGACCCGCTATAATCAGATCTTATCCAGTCTCTCTAGTTCGTTTAGAACAAACCTTTCCAGTGATGCCATCGCTACACTCGTAAGAGGCCAGCTCTCTTCCGGTGGTGGCTGGAATGTTACCTCCTACGCCATGACGGGGTCTGGCGCTTCCGGCCTTTACTCCTACTTCATGCCGAGTTATCGTTTGTCCTTCGTCGTGTTGTCCGGAGACTCGGTTGCGAGAGGGCGGCAGGTCCTGCAGAGCGTCTTGAACTAAGTCTTAGGTAGCAATCGTCAACTTACGAATGAATCAATAAAGGATGAATCAGTGTTATGAGTATTTTTAAAGAGAAGACTTTGTTAATTACAGGGGGGACCGGTTCCTTCGGAAATGCGGTCTTGGAGCGTTTCCTTGAAACCGATATTAAGGAAATTCGCGTTTTTTCGCGTGATGAGTTGAAGCAAGATACCATGAGGCATCATTTCCAAGCGACGAAGCCGGCGGTGGCCGATAAGATTAAGTTCTTTA
>CAZCLL010000012.1:0-18997 GCA_964499555.1 uncultured Fastidiosipila sp. | reverse complement strand
GGGATGTCCGAGATATCTCATCCGTTCGAAATGCCATGCACAATGTGGATTACATTTTCCATGCGGCTGCACTCAAGCAAGTGCCTTCGTGTGAGTTCTTCCCTCTGGAAGCAGTAAAAACCAATATCTTAGGAACCGATAACGTCTTGACTGCTGCGATTGATGCCGGGGTCAAGTCTGTCACTTGTCTTTCCACCGATAAGGCAGCCTATCCTGTCAATGCGATGGGGATGAGTAAAGCCTTGATGGAGAAGGTGGTTGTGGCGAAAGCGCGTACAGTCGAGCAAGGCAAGACGAAGATTTGCTGCACGCGATATGGCAACGTGCTCTGTTCTAGAGGCAGTGTTGTCCCCTTATGGATTGAACAGCTGAAGGCCGGGAAGCCGATCACGATTACGGATCCCACCATGACGCGTTTCATTATGACCTTGGCTGATGCGGTGGATCTGGTTCTCTTCGCCTTTGAAAAGGGGAATGCTGGGGATACCTTGGTTCAGAAAGCGCCAGCATGTACAATCGAAGTGCTCGCTCAAGCGGTCAAGGAACTGTTTACCGCGGAGTCAGAGATTAAGATTATCGGGATCCGTCACGGGGAGAAGAAATATGAAGCCTTACTGACGAGAGAAGAGCGCTCTGAGTCTGAGGATATGGATGAATTTTTCCGTGTTCCGGCAGACAAACGCGATCTTAACTATGATAAGTTCTTTACGGATGGCAATCTGACCTTGCACCAGAATTATGAGGAGTTTAACTCCAATAACACCAGACAACTCTCCGTTCAAGAGGTCAAAGATATTCTTATGACCGTGCCCTATATTCAAGAAGAACTCGCGGCTTGGAAGGCTTTCGCATGAAGATCTTGATTACCGGTGCAAAAGGTTTTGTCGGCCGAAATCTTGTCTCTTCTCTGGAATCGATCCGAGATGGCAAGGATCGAAGCCGTGTGATCAAAGGGGTGGAGCCTTCCTCGCTTGAGCTTTTCCTTTATGATAAGGACAATCGCCCGGAGGATCTGGAAAACTACTGCCGGGAAGCCGATTTTGTCTTCCATTTGGCTGGGGTCAATCGGCCAAAGGACGAGGCTGAATTTATGGAAGGGAATTTCGGTTTCTCTTCCGAGTTATTAGCCACGTTGAAGCGCTACCAGAATACCTGCCCGATTATGCTCTCCAGCTCAATCCAAGCAAGTTTGGAAGGGCGCTATAAAGGGTCGAGCTATGGCGAGAGCAAAAGAGCCGGAGAAGAGCTCTTCTTCCGTTACGAGGAAGAGACAGGAGCAAAGGTTCTTGTCTATCGTTTCCCGAACCTTTTCGGGAAATGGGGAAGACCCAACTATAATTCGGCGATTGCCACCTTCTGCTATAATGTCGCCCATGATATACCCATCAACGTATCTGACCCAAGCGTTACACTAGATCTCGTCTATATTGATGATTTGATTGATGAAATGATTCGTGCGCTGAATGGGGAAGAAAATCGGGAAGGCCAATACGCTAAAGTCCCGGTTCATCATGAATGTACTTTGGGTTTTGTGGCGGAGACCATACAGGGTTTCCCGAAACTACGTGAACGCTTCGAAGTGCCGGACCTGGGGAACCCACTGGTGCGGAAACTCTACAGTACTTGGCTCAGTTTCCTTCCGCCGGAGAAGTTTTCGTATAAGCTGAAGATGAATGTGGATCAACGAGGGAGTTTCACCGAGATTATTCGCACGCCGGACCGCGGACAATTCAGCATCAATATCTCGAAGCCCGGAATCACCAAGGGGAATCACTGGCATCACAGCAAAAATGAGAAATTCGTTGTGGTCTCTGGCCATGGGCTCATCGCCTTACGGAAGATCGGCGAAACAGATAAAGGAAGCGAAAACGAGATTATTTCTTTTGAGGTGACAGGAGATGAGATCCAAGTGGTGGAAATGATCCCTGGCTACACTCATAAGATTGTCAATCTTTCGGACACGGAAAACTTAGTCACTGTGATGTGGGCAGATGAAGCCTTTGATCCGCAAAAACCGGATACGTTTTACGAGGAAGTGTAAATGGCAAAACTAAAACTCATGACCATCATTGGCACCAGACCGGAAATCATCAGGCTTTCGGAAACGATTAAGCGCTGTGACAAGTATTTTGACCAAATTCTGGTTCATACCGGTCAGAACTATGATTACGAGTTGAATCAGGTCTTCTTTGAAGACCTGGGCCTTCGCGCGCCGGATCACTATTTAGCCGCCGTGGGAAGCGATCTGGGCGAAACGATTGGGAATATCATCGCTAAGTCTTATAAACTCATGAGCGAAGTGAAGCCTGATGCTCTGCTCATCTTGGGCGACACCAATTCATGCCTTTCTGCCATCTCTGCGAAACGCCTCCACATTCCGATTTTCCATATGGAAGCCGGCAACCGCTGTTTCGATGAGAATTTGCCAGAAGAAACGAATCGGCGAATTGTGGATCATATTGCCGATGTGAATCTTTGCTACAGTGAACATGCTAGGCGTTACCTGAATCGGGAAGGCACAGCGGTGGAACGAACCTACGTCACCGGCTCGCCCATGGCAGAAGTGCTACAGGCGAATTTGGCCGCTATCAAGGCCAGTGATGTCTTGGAACGCTTGGGACTGGAGGAAAAGGGGTACATCCTGCTTTCGGCGCACCGAGAAGAGAACATTGATACGGAGCAAAACTTTTTCAGCCTGATGAATGCGGTAAATGCCTTGGCCGAAAAATATGCGATGCCCATCCTCTATTCTTGCCATCCGCGTAGTGCGAAGTTTATTGAGCAAAGAGGCTTCGTCTTCGATCCGCGAGTGAGGCAGAACAAACCCTTAGGCTTCCACGACTACAATCACTTGCAAATGAATGCATTTGCCGTGGTTTCCGATAGTGGGACCTTGCCGGAAGAAAGCAGTTTCTTCCTGAGTGTCGGCAATCCGTTCCCAGCCATTTGCATACGAACCTCCACTGAGCGTCCTGAGGCGCTCGACAAGGGGAACTTTATCCTCGCCGGGATCACTACTAATGAAGTGCTGCAAGCGGTGGAGACGGCTATCCAGATGAACCAGAATGATCACCAAGGCATTCCGGTTCCGGATTACACCGACCAAAATGTTTCGACGAAGGTCGTCAAGATCATCCAATCCTATACGGGGATCGTCAACCGGATGGTCTGGCGGAAAATGTAAAGATTTGTTAATGAAAGAGTCTGCGAAATGAAGCAGAATAGCACGTGTGAAGATTTTAATTACGACGCAGTATTATTACCCAGACTCGTTTCTGGTCAATGATCTTTCTTTTCGTTTGGCAGAAGAAGGGCATGATGTTTATGTCCTGACCGGCCAAGGCGAATATGCAACAGGCGAAGTGCCTTACCCTTATGGCGAAAAAGAGATGCAAGAGCAGGTGATCCAGCAGGTCAAGATCTACCGTGCGAAGAGTCATCCAAGACATACTGGGATTTTTCATCGTGCCTGGAATTATTTGAGTTTTGCTTACCATTCGAATCGGCGCGTGAAGGATTTACCCACAGACTTTGATCTCATTTTGGGCTATCAAATGTCTCCGATCAGCATGATTGATGCCGGCGTTCGTCTGGGGAGAAAACACAAGATTCCGATCCTCGTGTACTGTCTGGATCTTTGGCCGGAGTCCCTGAAGGCATGGGATATCCGTGAGACAAGTTTGCTTTTCAAGCTAGCGAAACGCTATTCTGCTTGGATCTACCATTCAGCGGATAAGCTCTTGTTGAGTTCGAAGCCTTTCCTCACCTATATGACGAAGACGCATCAGATCCCCGAAGAGAAAATGGCCTACATGCCACAGTACTTTGACGATCGCTACCCTGATGTCTCCCGGACTTCTCCGGAGAATGGGGTGATGGACTTTGTTTTCGCCGGCAATATCGGTGCCGTGCAGATCGTTGATGAGCTCGTTTTAGCTGCGAAAGTGTTGCAGGAGCGTAATTTGGCCAAAGCGTGGCGTGTCCACATTTTGGGGGACGGCAGCGAGTTCGATTACATTAAACGTTTAGCCGAGGAAGCCGGACTAGCGGAACAGGTGATCCTCTATGGACGCAAGCCCGTTGAGGAACTCTTATCGTTTTATCAGCAGGCGGATGTCTTCTTGTTGACCTTGCTCCATGAAAATGCCATTGGCGATACGCTTCCGGCTAAAATACAGGGTTATTTCTGCGCTGGAAGGCCAGTCATTGCTGTCGCGGGTGGTGCGGCTGCGGACATTGTACGAGAAAACCGTTGCGGGCAAGTGGTCAATCCGGGCGATATCGAAGCACTAGCGGATATCATGGAAGCGTACATCATGGGCGCCTTCGATACGCTAGAAGAAGGCAAACGAGCCAGAGCGTGTTACGAGGCGAATTTCACCTATGACACCTTCCATGAAACCTTGTTTGACGCCATTTCCGAAGTGACGGGGAGAAAAGGCCATGAGTGAGGTTCGTAAGCAGTACGTTGAACTCCTCTTGGCGAGGGGCTTGGCTCTAGTCATTGGGTTTTTGACGAGCTTTATTTTTGTTAAGTACATGTCCCAAGAGACCTTCGGACAGTATAAATACATTACCAATTACTACACAACAATTTCCACCTTTGCTCTGTTGGGGATTCCGTACACAGCGAGCCGCTTGCTCGTGCAGACCGAAGATGAAAAAGGCATGCGGAAAATCTATGGCCACACAACAAAGATCTTACTGCTTGTGTCTGTCGTGCTTTCAAGTCTATTGGTCCTTGTCTTATTCATCCTAAGAAACAGCGGCAGGGATATCCCTTTCTATCTCTTGGTTTTAACACCATTTTTCTATACCTTAGTCTTGCAAAATAGCTTCCAGACCATGCTGCAAGGCTCCAGTAAAATCAGGGATATCTCCCTTCAGACGCTCCTGCCTCCTCTGATGCTATTGCTTCTCATTTGGGGAGCCGGAATTGGCCTAGGTATCCTGGATATCTACCAAGTGATGGTTATCTACATCGTGACCTACACCTTGCTGCACATCTTGACTTTACGCCGTCTCAAGACCGATTTTCGTCCGATCAGTCCTGAACTGAAAGCGCTGTTTCAGAATGAATTTCGCACCAATGGTTTACCAATCTATGTAGGTTCACTGGTTGGTGTGGCTTCGGGCTATGTAATTAACTTAATCGTTGGCGCACAAAGTGGCATGGCAGAGTATGGTCTTTTTGGCCTCGCACTTTCCATATCTTCCCCTATGCAATTTATTCCTTCGGTGATGGGCACGGTCTCTTTTCGAGCGAATGCGAAGTCCTCGAAACTTTCGCGGAACAATCTCTTGTTTACCGTCCTCATCAGCCTGGCAGCCCTTGTCTGCTATATTTTTCTCTTACACTTTCTTTTCCCCCTGTACCCAGGCAATTATGAAGGAGCCTTGCCCTATACGATTGTCTTGTCAATCTACTTCACAGCCATGGGACTGGGTGACTACTTCAACCGCTTTGTGTCGGCGCACGGCTTTGGCCGCATGATCAATGTAGGGGCGATGGTTACGGGTCTCACGAACATCGTTGCCTCGTACTTCCTGATCAAGCGCTACCTGATTAGCGGGGCGGTGTGGGCACGAGCGATCTCGGGCGCTGCCTATTTACTATGCATGGTGTGGAGTTACCTTCGGGTGTCGAAGCATCTGGGCGAGGAGGGAAGGTAAGCTATGAGTAAGCGTTTACTTCTCTCCATTGATAATCATTTCATTAGAACGCCAGATGGGAAAGTCTGGAACAATGGGATCGTAGGTCCGATGTTCTGGGAGAAATATTTGCAGTATTTTACGGAAGTCCGCGTGCTTTGCCGTATGGCAGAAGGAAGCTACGAGGATGTGGAAGACCTCAAGGAAGTATCTTACCCTGGGGTGACGTTTCTTCCGGTTCCAATGTTTCAAGGGATCCGAAGCCTCCTTCGAGCCAATCGCGCGATTCGTAAGCGAATCGAGGAGGCCATCGCCCCGAATGATTACGATCTTTTGGTCGTACGCATTCCTAGCATCTTGGGTTTCTATCTCTTGCAGCACATAAGTACGCTTCGTTGCAAGATGGCTGTCGAGGTCGTGTCGGACATGTCAACGAGGTCTTCCGGCGAAACCTTCGCAAGTGCCTTGAAAAACAAGCTCTTGCATCTTCTGACGAAGCGAGCTGTCGCAGAGGCCGATGGCGTCTCGTATGTCACTCGTTATGCACTGGAGAAGGTGTACCCGCCGAAAGAAGGCGCAGTCCGGGCATACTATTCCTCGATTGATTTGCCGGAGTCTTACTACGCGACACGGGTGATTGCGCAGCCTGAAACCTTTCGCTTACTCCATGTATCTACCCTCAATGATGAGGCAAAAGGCTATAAGACCCTCTTTACGATCGCCTCAAGACTCCGAGAGGCAGGCCTCTCCCTCGAGGTGATCGTTGTGGGTGATGGGAAACTTCGTACCTACTATGAGCACTATGTTCGCGAACAAGGACTTGCGGATCTTGTTCGCTTCACCGGTAATATCTCGGATAAGCAGGCTTTACGGCAGATCTATCAAGAAGCCGATCTGCTCGTTTTCCCGACAGAACATGAAGGCTTGCCCAGGGTACTTATCGAGGCCATGGCCACTGGTCTTCCGATCCTTTCGACCGATGTGGGTGGCATCCCTGAGCTCCTTTCTGCGGAGGAGGTCTTCTCCTACAAAGACATTGACGGTATGACGAAGCGAGCGCTAGAACTCTTGGCTGACCCCGCCCTTCGCCAGGTCATCAGTGACCAGGGCTACCAGAAAGCCAGAGAGTATCGCTATGAGGTGCTCCAAGAAAAACGGTATCAGTTCTTCCAAGCCCTGACCTGGGAGGGACAAGTATGACGAGGCGAATTTGTTTCCTCTATCCAGGCGACCTCGAAGGACGCAGTCTAGCCCATGTTTCGGGTGCCGGCAGGCTCATGAATTTGGCCGAACTTGCGGTTTTGGCGGGCTTCGAGGCATTTGCAGTGGGCGTCACGAGAGATCCGGCTGAAGAAGGCGCGCTGTCGATTCGTGGGCTCCGCTGTTTCCGCATCTTTGTGCCGGAGAATGGCCGTTTCCGCGGCTTTGGCCAGGAAGGCAAGACCTTCACCCAGAAGCTTCTACCTCTCGTGAAAGCCCTGGAGGTCACGGATCTTTGCCTCTATGGCACGAGTTTGAAGTACTCGAGGCCACTGGTGGCTTTGGCCAAAGCCCGAGACCTCCACCTTCTCGCGAGTGTCAACGAGTGGGGGCATTTTTCGGAGCAAAAGCTTCTGACCTACCTCCTGCAGAGGGCCGGGATTCGCTATGTGCGGCGAAGGTTCGATAAAGTCATTGCCATTTCGACCTTGATGGAGGCGTTTTATCGGAAGAACAAGCGGCTTTCGGTGATTCGAATTCCGACGATTTTCTCTCGGGAGGAGTTTGCCGGGACGGGCTTAACCTATGATAGGCCTAGCGATCTTGAAGTCGACAGGCTTCGAGGGGAGAGGATTGTCCTGGTTTTTGCGGGGGCGATTGATGGCCGAAAGGATTATGTCTCCTCCATGATCACGGGGCTTGCGGGGCTGCCTCCGGAGAAACGCGAACGATTTGCGCTATGGCTTGCGGGCTCGACGAGAGAGCAAGTGGCAGCGGTGATGACGAAGCTGGGGCGACCGGATGACCTGGCGCTTCTGGGGGATCTCGTGACATTTTACGGCTTCTTGCCGCGACAGGAACTTCGCAAAGTCTTGCTAGAAGCGGACTTTTCGGTGCTTTTGCGGCCGTCGGAACCATATGCAAATGCTGCTTTTCCGACGAAGTTCGGGGAGAGTTTCTTTTTGGGCCTTCCGGTCATTGCGAATCTGACGTCAGACTTGAGCTTCTACCTGCAAGACGGGGAGAATGGCTATGTCGTTGCGGATGAGACGGCCGGGGCTTTCCAGAAGACGCTAGAACGTGTTCTTGCTGACTACACTTATCCTAACGTGGAAATGAAGAAGAAGGCACGGGAAATGGCGGAGAAGAGTTTCGACTTGGAAGCGTACCGCGATGCCTTCGCCGAATTTTTAACAGAACTGTAAAAAATTTCGTTTCACTCCCTGCTATGCTGTATTCGTGATTGAAATGATTTCGGAGGTTGATCGCTTGTGAAAACACATGCCAAGGTTCATGTCTCAAAAAAGGAGAGGTTTGCTCTACCGGATTGGGTGCATTACCTCGTGATGTCTCTGGCGCTTTTTTCGGTTCTACTGAACTTCAATGTCCGTGTTAGCTTTACAAATAGTGGCGTCTTCATGGTGTATGCCAGTGATTTTCTGGCACCGTTTTTATATCTATTTTGCTTTGTGGTTTTCTTGTGGAAGCGGAAGACTTGGTCTAGAGGCCAAGTTGTTTTTGTCTCTCTTTTCCTCTTGTTTTTTGTTTTTGCTGCTGGTGTGAGTATCTTCCGTTTCGCGAACGGCCAGAATGATGCGCAGAGTTTACTCATCCCACGTGTGAATTTTTCAAGTTTGTGGGTCTTGTTATATCTTGTGCTGTTTCGCCCCTCTTCGAGACTGATGCTCCGGGTCATGAAGTTTTTTTGCTTCGTGCTCCTGGTCTTGAGCGTGCCTTTAGCGCTGACGAATCATCCCTTGGCCTTCAAGCTCTTGCAAAGTCATTCGATTCGGACCTTGACACTCTTAGCGCTTTTCCCCGTTCATTTGTTTTCTGTTTATGTTGACAAAAAGAAAGGAGAAGGGAGCTTCTTTGCATCCGCCTTCCTAGGCCTTCATTTACTTTCCTTGATTTTCTTGGTGACGGTCTCTGGTTCACGAGCGAACGCACTCTTCCTGATTACGTTCCTCGGGGTGTCTTTGCTTCTGGCACTCCTCGGGCCAAGGAAATTGCGGTCAAGCCTTGCAGTCCTCCTCGTCTTGCTCATTGGGGTATCAGGAACACTATATGCCGCTGGAAAAAATGGGCGTGTTGCCTACGGGATTTCGCGCGTGCCTGGTCTGCATGTTTTGGCTAACCTCATTCCCAAAGGCAACGTAACAGAAATTCCTGAGCAGGAAACGCCGGAGGGTGGTGTGCCGGATCCGCAAGTGGAGGCGGAGAAGAGTGCCATGGATAGCTCGAATGCGAGAAGGGAAGTCTGGCAACAAGCGATAGAAGATCTTCGCCAAAATGTCTTCATTGGCCCGGGCTACCGGCAATATTCGATTCAGTATACGTATGTCAATCAGCGCGAAGTGGTGATGCCACCTCATAATTTTATTCTGGAGTATTCTTTGGCATACGGCTTTCTTGGCCTTGCGATTTGGCTTAGCCTGATGGCGCAGCCAATTGTCCTTCACCTCCCCAAGTTCAAGAAGGGAAGATGGCCATGGCTCTTTTCTGTGGGGCTCTCTGCCTTTTTGGTTTTCGGAACGGCCTTCGTCCAGCCGGTCCTAACCAATCCGGCCATCCTACTGATTCTCGCCTATCTGCTTGGACTACATCATGTGGCCTTTAGCGATCGAGAAACCTTGGTCGTGGCCTAATTGGAAATAGCAAAAGCCCGCCTTTCGGTGTGGTCTTTAGTTTTTGCCTCCGCTTGAAGAGTGCCGGTTAAAAATTCTCTTGTTTTAAAGTATCCCTAATCGGTCTCACCTTTTGGGGCGGGCTTTTTGCTTAGTCTTCGTGATCGTGCTCGTCCTCATCGAGAAAGGCGGTATCAAAACCTTCTGTTGCATCACTCTTGAAGACGACTTTAGCCGTAGCCAAAATCAACTTGATGTCCGTAGCAAGGCTGAAATTCTCGATATAGAAAATATCCATGCGTGCCTTATCTTCGAAGGACGTGTTGTACTTGCCGTAAATTTGGGCGTAGCCAGTAATGCCTGCCTTGACTCTTGTTCTGTAGGCGAATTCCGGCATTTGTTTGATGTAGGCGTCAACGTTTTCCGTGCGTTCTGCTCGGGGGCCAACCACAGACATCTCGCCTTTTAATACGTTAATGAACTGCGGGACTTCATCGAGACGTGTTTTGCGAAGGAAGCGACCAACAGGCGTGATCCGATCATCGTGTTCCGTTGTAAACTGGGCACCGTCTTTCTCTGCGTCAATAACCATGGAACGGAATTTGATGATCTCAACAGTTTCCATATTTCTGGTATAACGGGTCTGGCGGAAGAAAACCGGCCCACCGATCAGAAGGATGGGGGAGAGGACCAGAAGGCAAATAGCTGAGAAGAGAATGTCAAACAAACGCTTGATGATGAGCTGTTCGAGGGAGATCGTCCGATCCTTAATCAGGTAGACCAGCGAATCGCCGATCTGGGTGACATGCGAGCTCTGCATGATGATGTCATCCACACTGGGCATGACAAAGAGGCGCTTCTTCTGTTCGTAACAGTAGATCAAGAGGCGATGGCGCAATTCGCTGTCCAGCTGCCCTAAAATGCAGGTGTTGTACTTCGCAAGTTGTTCGACGATGGCATCATAACCGTCTTCTTCTTTGCACACCGCCCGGATGGTATAACGCTCGTCTAGGGAAGCGAACTTCCTGGCGACGTCTTTGTCCCACTCGGAATTCGAGTAAACGATGACGGTCTCGCGGGAGGGGTAGAGCTTGAAATAGACCGCATTTGCCAAAGCCATGTAAATGTGGCCAAAGATCATCTGCGCGATCAGTAGAATGATCATCGGCAGGGGGTTGATGAGTAGCCTTGAGATGAGGCACAAGACGATGTAGGATGTTAAATCGGTTAAGAAAACGGTCAACATCAAAGAGAGACGGAGCTCACGTAAGCGCAAAATACCAATTTTAAAGACATCATAAGGAATGGCGAGCATTGAAAAAAGAAAGGCATAGAAAAACGTCGCCAAAATATTCCCGTTGCCACCCAGGTTGTAGGGCGTTGGCGTAAACTTCACTAACACGACGGCGAAGCCTAAGGCATAGACAAGGACAAGAAAGAGTTTCAATAAAAAAACAGAACCCCGTCGCAGATTGTGAGGGGTCAAAGGAACGTGTGGCATTGTAGCTGCTCCTTGCAGAACGATTTTTCTCATTATACACGAAGAAAAGGCTGAATAGTCAGGAGCCTAACTTTTCAGCCTTCGGAATGCTTCTATGTTTACTGAATGGTAAAACTTCAGATCCTGTTGAGGAGCTGATGTGTGTTTACTAGGTGAGGAAATTTAGGCGTTCTCGCGAAGGACTCGGGTCAGCTGTTGGGGCTGATGAACACCGGCTTGCTTGTACACCATGTCTCCGTCCTTGAAAATGGCCAGGGTCGGAACGGCCATGACGCCGAAACGAGCGGAAAGCTCAGGGGCTTGGTCTACGTCGATTTGAATGAAGTCATAGGCTTGCCCATCCGCGCTCTTCTCAACATTTTCTAGAATCGGATGCATGGCCTTACAAGGGCCGCACCAAGTTGCGTAGAAATCGACGAGCAGGGGTTTCGTGCTGGACTTAACGAGTGTCGTAAATTCTTCTTGTGTCAGTTGTTTCATTTTAAATCTCCTCACATGATCCTTAGGGGTCTACCGCATTATACAAGAGTACGTGGGTTTTTGGCAGAGCACCCATGCCCTTGTAGAGTACCGTCAGGGAATTTTCATTTCTGTCCCATTGGGTACTACGGCGATAAGATTCATGGTTGAAAATCCATCTTTCTTAGCGTAAGATCAACGGTCATTACAGAACGTTTACATACTTATGATGTAATCAAGGGACAAAATCTAGAAGTTTTCCCCCGCTATCGTGCTAGAATTTGAAAGTGATCTGCTGATTGTCTTTTCCGGTGTATCAAACGGGGAACAAGAGCAGGTAATGAGGAGAAATATGCCACAATCAATCTATCAAGTCATTTTACAGAATCTCACCGCGGAAGGCGTCTTGCCGGAGGATTTTTCCCTCTTTGGCTTGGTTCCTACGGGTGACCCTTATGCGCGAGATGGTGCCAGGGATGCGATTACCTTTTACCATGGGATTAAGAAGCGTCCGGTTGACGATTCGCTGTTCCGCATGTTTTCTGATTTTGCTGCCGGCAATATGGAACGGGCTGTCGCTACGCTTGAGACGTTTACAAAGTCCTATACGATAGCGGATTACTTGGATCAGCTTGCGGATGGGATCAATACGCTTCTTGCGGAAGGGAATCCCTATCCTTTTGTTAACTATATGATTCACTTGCTCTCATCGAGTGCAAATCCTGAAGTGATTAAGTTTGCCCTTTTGGCTTTGGAGAACATCTCCCTTGAGCGAAAGCCAGAGGTGAAGGAAGTCATTCGAACGCTGGCTTTGGCCGACGAATTTAGCTTCTACTGCTCGCTTGTGGTAGCGAACTGGACGTTCAGCGACAGGGAACTGTTTGACATGGCGAAGAAGGTTTCTGCCTGGGGGCGGCAACTTGTGGTGCCGAGACTGGAGATGAGAGACCCGGAGGTGAATCGCTGGCTCTTGGAGGAGGGGCATAAAAGTAATGCTTGTCCGGAGTATCAAGCGACTTTTATCTTGTCTGAGAGTATGCTTCCTACGATATTGCAGGATCCGGACTTGGATGAAGAGCATTTCTTACTCTACAGCAACATCTTCCTCACGAGTTTGGAGACTTTCCCCATGCTAGTCACGTATGAGGATCTCCATACCGAACTTCAAGTGGAGTTGGCGAAGAGCTGGCTGGACCGCGTGGAGGATTTTCCTTTATCGGCTGTAGTTTGTGAGATTATCCTGCGACTGGGCGATTACTTCCAGTATCAAGTCATGCTGATGGATCATTGGGCTGGTGTGGATGAGGTGGATCTTGATGAGGAGGATCTAAGTGAAGAGGATCTTGCTGAATCGGAAATTGGTGAATCGGAACTTGGTGAATCGGAACTTGGTGAAGAGGGGCTGACTGATTCGGAACTTGGTGAAGAGCTTAGCCGCAAGGCGGAGCTCCTTGGCATGGATCGTAGCGAAGTCGAATTTGTTGAACTCACTCCACGTAAAGGAGCCCTCGGTGACGTAGATCGAAGTGAAGGAGACATCGGTGTGGGAGACCTTAGTGAGGGAGACCTCGGTGAAGCGGATTTGTCCTTGTTCTCTCAACCGTCTAGTATGGACCAGTTACAAGAGAACCGGGAACGTGTGGACGAACTTTCGGCGCGCCTCGACAGTATGATTGATGTTCAACTTTACCTCAGCATTATTTCGGCGGAGCAAGGGGAAGAGAAGCTGATGATGATCCAGGATTTTCTCGGGATGTCTGTGAGACCTCGTGATATGCTGGATCGGATTAAGGAAGAGCCCTCTGAGCATAAAAAATCGATTCGTTTTATTGCGGAGCATCCCGATGGGAACAAGCCTGCGCTACGTTATTTTATTCATAATTTGCCGCTGAATAAGCTGGCTGCGGGGCCTTTGGCCAAAAGGACACAGAGGAGCCTTACGAGGGATGAGGAAGTGCTGGTTGAGCTATTGGTTTCGCTTCGGTCTTCTCCCGGGGAGGGGATTGAACTTCTCTTGGCTGGTCTCCAATCGTCGAGCGGCTCGTGCCGGCTGTCTGCGGTGATGACGCTTCGGGTGTGGATTGGCACGATGAACGTACACTTGGATGGTCTTCATGAGGATCTGAAGCGACTGATTCAAGTACTGGCGAAGCTTGAGCCTGTGGGGCCTGTTCGTTACTATTTGAACGATATTTTGGCGGCATCAGCGGAGATTGAGCGGGCGGCTGGGGTTTGAGATTGTTGTTGGGATTTGGCTCTGGGGTTTGAAATAGCTGTTGGGATTTGGCGCTTGCTCTGGGGGTGAAGAAGTCTATTGGGTTTTGGCATAGGCGCTGGTGAAGTAGTCGTTGAGGTTAATTAATCCCTAGGTATTCTTCAAGTGTGAGATTGGAGTTGGGGCCAAAGTCTCTCGCGCTCTCGCCGATATAGCGGAAATGCCACGGCTCGTAGATGTAACCGGTAATGTATTCTTTACCTTGCGGATAACGAAGGATGAACCCGAATTCGTGGGCGTGTTCACGTAGCCAGATGCTGGCTGCTGTATTCGCAAAGTCTTGACCGGATATTCCCTCTGACATCAGGTCGATGGCGAGTCCGGTTTGATGTTCACTTTCGCCGGGTCTTGCTGTGGATCGGGCTGCCGTTGCTTCACCCCACTGTGAGACGCGTAGGTTGAAGAGATCTTCTTGAAACTCATAACTTCTGTAAGTGCTTCTGATCGTGACAGAAAGTCCTTCGCTTGCCATTTGGTTTCTCATTTCTTGAAAAGCGGACCAAGCTGGTTCCGCTAGACTGACATTGATTTGGCTATCGGGGAGTGGTCGGTAGTTTCTGCTGACCCAATGGTTCTTGTTAACGACAATAATTCCACGTACTGAGTAAGGGGTATCTAATTGGCTGCCTGATCGACCATCCGGTGATACACGTGGTGCTGGGGTTGGTGTTGCTCGTGGTGTTTGCGTTTGGCCAGGTGTATTTGCTTGGGTCGGGGCTTGTGTTGGCGTGGTGTTTGCTTCTGTTGTAGTGCTTACTGGTAGTTTCGTTGGTAGTGGTTTCGGCGTGTGCGAAACAGGCTGAGGCAGCGTTGGTTTGGGTTTCGAAGTGCTATCTGGAGTTGATTCGGATGACGTTTGGTCGATCGTTTCTGACTGGTCTGTAGTTTCTGACTGGTCTGTGGTTTCTGTCTGGTCTGTAGTTTCTGTCTGGTCTGTAGTTTCTGACGGTGGGTCTGTGATGATGATTTCTGTGAAGTCAGCACAAGAAGTTAACACGATTGATGTCATGGAAATGACGGCGAAAAGCCTACTTAGTTTGCTAACCCATGGTTTCTTTGACCTTGCATTTTTTGAGCAGGAAATCATAGACCATGCTTTTTTTGACCACGCTTGCCTCATGCGTTTGCTCCCCCTGTCCGGCAGAATTAATGGTCTCTAGTTTACACGATTTTTGTGATGCTGGGCTGTGTTGCATGGAGCAGATCATTCGGTTGTTGTTTCGCGATGGTTGGTTGGTTGGTTGGTTTGTTGGTTGGTTGGTTGATTGTTGGTTGGATTCTTGTGTTCGGCGTGTGTTCGGGTTGATATCCTTTGATTTCCAGTGATTGGTAGATAGGAAGGAAGGTAAAATCGATGCGTAACTAGTTAAAGTGGTCAGGATTCGTCGATATCCATGAATGAATTTTAGTAAACAGGTACCGATGGCAAAATCCAGGTGAAAATGCGCCCGAAAAGATTGTTTGAGACCTGATTTCGCGAAAATCTTTTAACAGATAATATATTGCCCATGGATAACGACAGATCCTGACCAGCATATGATGTTGCCTATTGTTGGAGCGAGACAGATCTTAGGGTGATCACCGTTTCAGTTAAATTGTATGGTCTTCGTGTTTCTATTCGTGGAGGGATTCCGGATTTAATCGAAAATCAACACGATGATAGTGGTGGACATTACGATAATGCCTTCATGATCCCGGATTTAATCAAAAATCAACATGATGACGTAGGTAGTCATTCAGATGCTACTATTTTTAATAATTTTCCGATATCTAACATCCGAATTTTCAACAGCGCACTGGCCCTTAAGACAGAACTATCGGCGAGAACAATACGTAGTAGTTAGCGCTCCGACTAAACAGCGCACTAATCCTTAAGACAGAACTAGCGGCGAGAACAATACGTAGTAGTTAGCGCTCCGACTAAAGAGCGTACTAGCTCTTGAGACAGGACTAGCGGCGAGAACAATACGTAGTAGGTAGCGCTCCGACTAAAGAGCGTACTGACCCTTAAGACAGAACTGGCGGCGAGAACAATACGTAGTAGGTAGCGCTCCGACAAAATAGCGTACTAGCCCTTGAGACAGAACTGGCGGAGAAAATAATACGTAGTGGGTAGTGCTTCGATAAGGGAAACCCTCAGCGGGTGGTGACACGCTGAGGGTTGATGGTGTGTAGGGGTAAGGATGCAAACTCAAAACCTACGCAGTGAAGGTGGGGCTGAGGCTGAGGGCTTGGAGGACGGCTTGCTTGACGCCGTGTTTTTCAGGGAGGGAGGCGAAGGGTTGACCGAGGTCGGGGCTGGGGTTGCAGTTGGCTTCGACGATGTCGGCGCCTTGGGGGGTGATGGCGATGTCCCAGCCGATGACTTTTGCAATCGGTAAAGAGGAGGCGGCGGCGATGGCGAGGGCTTTGGCCTGCTCGAAGTTGGGAACTTGGAAGCCTTGGAAGGAGAAGCCTGTTATGGGGTTGGCGTCGAAGATTTTGACGCAGGGGGTGTAGGTCATGAAGGGGCCTTTGACCCGGCCGTTTACATCTAGGGAGACGTAGGCGCCGCCTTGGGTAGCGTTGTCGACATTGGCATCGGTGAGGCTTACGCGCATGCTTTGGTAGGGGATGGTGATTTGGCCTTCTTGGTTGCAGCAAGTGAGGATGCGGACGGTGTTGACGGATTTTAGCGAGAGCTGACACATGGTTTCGTGCTGCGTGATCGCTTCTTCTACGACATAGTGTTTGGAGGCTAGGAGTTCGTCGTAAAAGCTGCGGGGGTTGGTGATGGTAGCGGTTTGATGGCAGGAGATGCCGGTGCCGCCAGCTTCACTGTAGGGTTTTGTGAAGATGCGATCAGTACTTTTGAGTAAAGAGGAAAAGTCTTCGTAGTTGTCCACGCGGAGATCGAGGATTCTTCTGCTGATGAATGGTTTGAATTGGCGAGCGCTGGCGCCTTTATCTGTGAGGAGGTCAATGGCTTCTCTCGTGTTGGAGAGATACATGATCTTGGTCATTTCACGTTGGGAAAGGAAGCTATTGCGGTAATTGGGGTCTTGATTGAGATAAAAGCCATTAGAGGCATAGTTTCCCCAATTGATGCCTCGTTCGTTGTTGCAGCGGTTCATATCAAGTAATAAGGCGAGTTTGCCTCGGCCACTATCTTGTTTCATTTGGGTGAGGAGGGGGAGGATTTCTCCCCAGCTTGCGCGAAAGACTTTCCGTATCATTGAACGAAGAGACATACAAACCTCTATTTATATTTTGTATAGATCTACCGAAAAGGAAATTTCTGTACTGTTTTTTCTGAGTATAGGCTTGTTTGTGAGATTAAGCAAGAGTAGACCTACTTAATAAACCTTTTTACAAGATTTTGAAGAGGAAAAAGAGAACGATATTTGGAGACTCAGAAATTTTCCTGTGACTTTCGTGCTATTTTGAGCGCAATCTTTCCATTAAATGCTAGGCTTTGCTATAATCGATAAGAACAAGCAGACACACGTGTAGGAGGATACTATGAGTCAGTTAAAAGGCAGTTTGATTTTCGGTCAATCCGGTGGTCCGACTTCGGTCATCAACGCTTCGGCAGCCGGTGTTTTCGTGGAAGCACTGAAATACAGTGATGTGATTGATAAGGTTTACGGCGCAGCTCACGGCATCGTTGGGATGCTGAATGAAGATTTCTATGACATGGGTCAGGAAGATCCGAAGGAGCTTGATCTCCTGAAATACACCCCTTCCTCTGCTTTGGGTTCTGTCCGCTATAAGCTGGCAAAGGCTGAAGAAGATGATACAGACTACAAGCGTTTGCTTGAAGTGTTCCGCAAATATAACATTCGCTATTTCTTCTATAATGGCGGCAATGACTCCATGGATACCTGCAATAAGATTTCGAAGTACATGCAGAAGTCTGGTTGGGAAATTCGTTGCATGGGCGTTCCAAAGACGATTGATAATGACCTTTATGGTACCGATCACTGCCCGGGTTTCTCGTCGGCTGCGAAGTACTTAGCGACTTCTACGATGGAAGTCTTCCTGGATGCTACTGTGTATAACAATAAGCAGATCACCATTTTGGAAGTGATGGGCAGAAACGCCGGTTGGCTGACTGCGGCTACAGCGCTTGCCAATTTGAAGGGCTTGGGCCCTGACCTCATTTATTTGCCGGAGCTTCCTGTGAATCTGGAGAAGATTCAAGCGGATGTGCAGAAGGTATTTGACACCAAGAATAAAGTGATTATCGCAATTTCTGAAGGCGTCAAGACGGAAGAAGGCAAATTCTTCCCTGAACTTTCGGGTGAAGTGTCTGTCGACGCCTTTGGCCATAAGCAAATGGGCGGCACGGGGGACGTGGTGGCCGAGTTCTTAGCGGACCACTTCGATTGTAAGATTCGCTCGATTGAGTTCTCCTTGCTGCAACGCTGTGCGGCACACCTGGCTTCAGCGCAAGATATTGAAGAGGCGTTTGGTGCAGGTGCTATGGCGGTTCAGAAGGCTGTCGAAGGGATGACAGACCACATGGTTGGCTTCCAGCGTGCGGAAGGTGAGACCTACAAGAATGAGTACATTCTGATTCCTTTGGACAAGGTTGCGAACACCGAAAAGAAGGTTCCGAGAGAGTGGATCAATGAAGAGGGCAATGGCATTTTGCCTGCGTTCTACGACTACGCTCTACCTCTGATTCAAGGTGAGGTGGAGAATCCGAAGGAAGATGGTCTGCCTCGTTTCGCTCGTCTGAAGAAGGTTAGCGGGAAGATCTGATCGCTGATTCTCTTGAAGTAAGTATATAAGAGCCTCGGAAACGAGGCTCTTTTTCATAGGGTGCGGGAGGAAGTAGAACTTAGCCTTGATGCCAAGTATGCAAAATTCGAGCGATAAGGGATGTGCGCGAGAAGGGAGTCATTAGGTAATAGCCGTCTGTGATGGGCTCAAGTGTTTTCATGAGTTCAAGGCTGACCTCACAAGCGACCGCTTCCGCGTCCTCGCGGCCCAGGCCTTCATAGCGAGTGACGAGTGAGTCGGGGATGTCCATGCCGCTCATTTCGTGGCGGAGAAAGAGGGCGTTTTTGTGGCTGACTACGGGCATAATCCCGGCCATGAAACGGGCTTGGGGCAGGGTGGCTTTGGCCAAAGCAAGGTTCTCCGCCGCTTTTCTCGTGAAGACCGGTTGGGTGAAGAAGACGTTGGCGCCCGCCTGGACTTTGTCTTCGGCACGACGCAGTTCGGGCGCAAAGTTCCTGGCGTTCACATTGAGGGCACAGCAGAGGATAAAGGGCTTTGGCAGCTCGTGATTGAGGT
>CAZCLL010000011.1:20881-28943 GCA_964499555.1 uncultured Fastidiosipila sp. | reverse complement strand
ACCTCCAAATCCCAGATCTAATCAAAAATCAACACGATATCCTGGATGGTGTATAAACTTAGCCCCCTCAAACTCCAGATTTAATCAAAAATCAACAACACGATCAAGGTTGATATTCCATAAACAGAAAAATATCTACCACGCGATTTACCACAGTGGCGGGCAGCGTGGCAGATTGAATGATAGATCACCAAACCCTATTTCAAAGTTCTAATTAAACCTAACAAAGGCTACGCAATCATGCGTAGTCGATTCCTTCAGACCGTTCCTTGTATAGAACGCTCGATTACGTGTTGTGTTATCAGTCAACAAGACTATTTGTCGGACCGACTGATAGACATCCAAAATCGTCTGAAGTAAATAGCTACCAATCCCCTGTTTTTGATAACGCTCAAGTACCAACAGATCCTGAATGTAAACAATACTGTACCCGTCGCCTACGACTCGGATCAAGCCAACAAGCTCATCGCCGTCCCAAGCGGAAATAGTTTTCAGCGAATGCTCAATGGCCAGTTGTAGTTTTATGGGATCTTGGGTATAAGCTAGCCACCCAACATTTTGATATAGCTTCAGTAGCTCGCTGGCTGACGGGGTTATATCGTAAGTGTATGTGATCATGATATTGCCTCCAAGATGACATCTTTCAGTAGTATATCAATCAAAATAATCCCCAACAAAGCGTATCCTGTCAGTCTATACTCGACACCCAATGCCATTTCAAACCAACTGTCAGTCTATACTCGACACCCAATGCCATTTCAAGCCAACTGTCGAGTATAAACCGATACTTTGAGTCTCCTAGAGGCTGTGAGCTGTCTCGAGACTAACTTTCTCAAGAAATCACATGGATTAGCAGAGAGTTCTTGTGCCAACTTCTTTGAGTAATAAGATACACTGGTCAGGATTTGTCGTTGTCCACGGAAAATAGATTATCTGTCACTTGTTTTTCCCGGAAATGACCTCCAAAGAGTTGTTTTGGGGCCATTTTGCTTATTTTTTGCCCCTCAGAGGGTGGGCCAGCAGCAAAGTTCATGGATAACGACGGATCTCGACCACATTAACTAGTTACCCTTTAGCACTACTAACCCAACTGACCTTGTCGCCGAAGAATCGCTAGTAATGAAGGATATCGACCCAAATACGCACCAAACACAAGAGTTCCTTCCGCCAAAGCATAAAATCAACGCAAGGATTTTCCTCAATCGGATCACTTCAAACACGGAACAAACGAACCGCTGTGGATATCAGCTGGAACCACAGAAGGATAAGTGATTTTCTACCGCATCCTAACTCCTACCTTACAGAGAGGTCACTGCTAACGGCAAGTATTCAAAAGAGGTAGTTACTCTGGTGGTTTATTCTTGAAGTAGCGATGGATCTCTAGTACCGCTGAAAACGACTTGATATTCGCCGTCACAAGCGTAACCAAAGCCGCTAGTGCCTGTGTGACCCGAAAACCAACACCAAACCCCTAAATCTCCGTCACAAAATGCTTGCCGGAACCAGGCAAAGGTAGACGAGCAAAATTCAGCGCCTTTGGTAAAACCTCCACGGCAATACGCTCAGCAGAAAAGATCACACCATCGTAATTGGCCGGAATCTCCTGGCCATCGGTGCTCTCAATCAAAACCTGGGTAAACAAGTAGTTGTGAATCTTGGGATGGCTCAGATGTGTGCCTTTGCGATACTTGCCAATCAGCGGCACAAACTCTGGCATCGACAAGGAATCCGCAATCAGAAAATTCCCGAACCCATCATCCAAAAGTGCATGAGGAGCCGGATTGAAACCACTCCCATAGAAACCGCCATTGCCAAGAACCGCGATCGAACTATCCAGAGCGCCGGAGTGCTTCTCGCCATGCTCGTCGGTAAACGAATACTTCAGAGGATACTTCTTCTTCGAAAAAGCCGTCGTCAACACCGCGACACCATACGCCGAAGCACCCATGCGCGGGTGCCGCTTCAGCACCTCGTAAGCGCGCTTCAGGACAACCGTGTCATAGCCCATCGAAACCGCATTGATGCACATGATGCCGTTCACCTTCAACAGGTCAATCTTCTGAATCACCGGCGTAGCCGTCAGCGGCATAATATCCTGCTCAATGCGCAGGTGCTTGCTGTCCGGGTACAAACTCCGGGCGAAGTCATTGCCAGTACCCAAGGGGATCACGCCCATGGCGGTGGATCTTCCGGCCAAAGCCTGCGCCACCTCATTCAACGTCCCGTCTCCACCTCCGGCATAGACAACACCTCTCTCGCCCCAGCGATCAGCCCAATCCGAAGCGAGTTTCGTTGCATGACCTTTGTATTCTGTAAGCCTGATGTCCGGCGCTTCGGTGCCGGCGAACGCTTGCAAAATCAAGTCTTCATAACCGCGAGTACTCACCTTACCGGCTTTTGTACTGATAATGAAGCGGAACTTCAACGACTTCTCTGCCACGTTCATAGCTTCTCCTGATGTAACCATTAAGTGACCTCCGACACCACAGGGGGTCCGAAGTCTGGTGCTTGGCAAATCCAAGACCTGCGAAAAGAGCCGTGAAGCCTGAGTGTAGAATATAGACGTTAAACCTGAAAAAATGTTACTCAGACTTCGTTAAAAATCGAAAATTTGTTTAAGTGTAACGCAAGCAATGCCTGCCGTCTAGCGAAATCGACACAGCAGGCAAAATTGCATAAGTTGCAGCTTTTATACACAAATGCCGCTTTCTCCACAGGAAACAGCCGGACTTTATGCAATCACCCACTGCAGGCACCTAAACAGCAGCGGCAGTAAGCGCCAGCCGCCAGCCACCTAAACAGCAGCGGCAGTATGCGACCGCCGCCCGCCACCTAAAAGCGGCCGCAGTCACCAGCAATCACCCGATGCTGCGGCTGACGTCGAGCTTCAAGAGTTGGTTCAGCTCGACGGCGTACTCCATCGGCAACTCGCGGGTGAAGGGCTCGATGAAGCCCAGAATGATCATTTCGGTTGCGTCTTGGAGGGTGAGGCCGCGGCTTTGGAGGTAAAAGAGCTGGTCTTCACTCACCTTAGATACCGTGCCCTCGTGCTCGATGGTGGAAGAACCTTCATTGATGCGGTAGGTCGGAATCGTGTCGGACTCGGACCTAGGATCCAGAACCAAGGTGTCACATTGGACGATGCTATGGGCATTCACGGCCTGTGGGGAATGCTGGACGGTGCCGCGATAGATGGCATTGCCGCCGTTACGAGCAATCGACTTCGAGATGATCTGGGACGTCGTGTTGGGAGCGAAATGCAGCATGCGGGAGCCGATGTCTTGCGTCTGGCCCGCATCGGCCATCGAGACCGAAATCATGGAGCCATGGGCGCCTTCGCCACGCAAATAGCAGGAAGGATACAGCATCGTGACGCCGGAACCAATGTTGCCGTCGACCCATTCCATCGTGCCGCCGGCTTCGACCGTCGAGCGTTTGGTGACCAGGTTGTAGACGTTGTTGGACCAGTTTTGGACCGTCGTGTAGCGGCATTTGGCGTTCTTGCCAACGAAGATCTCGACGACCGCCGCGTGCAAGGAATTGGTGGAGTAAGCCGGGGCTGTGCAGCCTTCGATGTAGTGAAGGTCGGCATCGTCGTCCACGATAATCAAAGAGCGCTCGAACTGGCCCATCTGCTCCGAATTGATTCGGAAATAAGACTGGACCGGTTGGGACAACTTGACGCCCTTGGGTACATAAATAAAGGAGCCGCCGGACCACACCGCCGAATTCAAGGCCGCAAACTTATTGTCCGTCGGCGGCACCAAAGTCCCAAAAAACTTCTGGAAAATCTCTGGATGCTCACGAAGTCCGGTGTCGGTATCCGAGAAAATGACACCCTTTTCCGTGAGTTCTTGTTGGGCTTTGTGGTAGACCACCTCGGATTCGTACTGGGTGGAAACGCCGGCCAGGTATTCGCGTTCGGCTTGGGGGATGCCCAAGGCTTCGAAGGTGTCTTTGATCTTGTCCGGCACATCGTCCCAAGAGTTTTCGGTTTGCTTGGTCGCGCGGTTATAGTAGGTCAGGTCTTCCAAGTCCAGATCCGAAAGGTCGGGACCGAAGTGCGGCATCGCCTTCTTCAGGAAGGTTTCATAAGATTTCAGACGGAAGTCTGTCATCCATTCGGGTTCACGTTTGATCACAGAAATCTGACGGACCTTTTCCGCATCGAGGCCTTTGCTCAGACGCTCGTCGGAAATATCGCCATCATAAATCCGGTGCTGGTAATCGGACCGGACAATATCTTCTGCCTGTACTCTCTCGCTCTCAGGCCTCATTTTGTTCCTCCTTCTCAACGTCAGCTACGATCTCCCCGTCATCCGAAGTCCCGGCCAGGCGATTCGCCCGAATGGCCGCAAGACCTCGCGAGGTGGCCTGCCAACCTAGGGTCGCGCATTTCACGCGCTGGGGCAGGTGGGATACACCCTGTAAACTGACGGCTTCGCCGATGGCCTCTTCATCGAAGGGCTCGGCTTGCACCATGTGGGTAAATTGCTCAATAATCGAGTCTGCCGAAGTCAAGGTCTCTGACTCCAGAAGTTCCGCCATCATCGAGGCGGACGCACAGCAGATCGAGCAGCCTTCGCCGCTCTGGCGAATCTCAAGAACCCGGTCCTCCGACACCTTCAGCTGCACGGTGAGATCGTCACCGCAGGAAGGGTTTTTCAGGTGGACAGTCATGTAGCCTCTTGGGTCCGAGGCTAAGCCTTTGTTTCGGGGATTCTTGTAGTGATCCATGATGATCTGCCGATAGAGGTTTTGCTTATCAGAAGAGGACGTCAAGGAAATCACCTGCTTTCGTGCTGACTTCGAGGAAGAAATCCACTTCCTCGGCTGTGTTATAGAAGGACAATGAGGCCCTAAGCGTCGACTGAACGTCCAAAAACCTCATCGTCGGTTGGTTACAGTGGTGGCCGGCCCGCAAGGAAATCCCTTCGCGGTCATAAATCCCGGCGGCATCGTGGGGATGAACCCCGTCGATGTTGTAGGCGACTACGCCATTTTTCACATTATGTGGGTTATAGATGGTCACGTTGCTTTGGCGGCTCAGGCCCTCCACCAAGCGCGTGGTGAGCGCCAGGTTCGACGCCGCAATGAAGTCATAGCCGACCCGATCGACGTAGCGCATGGCCTCCCCCCACCCAATCACTTCCGCAATCGGCATGGTTCCGGCCTCAAAACGCTGCGGCACTTCCGCAAAGGTGGTTTCGTAAACGTCCACCACATCGATCATCTCACCGCCGAACTGCCAGGGGGGCATTTTGTCCAGCAGCTGTTTCTTCCCGTACAAGATCCCGAGTCCCGTAGGTCCCAAGAGTTTGTGCGGGGAGAATGCGTAGAAGTCCACATCCCAGGCGGTAACCTCCGGCCTTCTGTGGACGACGCCTTGGGCTCCGTCTGCGATGAGTACCGCGCCTTTTTCATGGGCCAAAGCCGCCAGCTGCCGCAAGTCGTTCTCGGCTCCGAGTACATTGCTAATGTGGAAGAGCGCGACAATCTTGGTTCGACTGGTGAGCGCAGAAGCTAGAATCTCCGGCGTAACCACTCCGTCCGCGTCTGGATCCACAACAACAAATTTGGCCTTGCGACGAAGGGCCAATTGCTGCCAAGGCACATAGTTGGCATGGTGTTCCGCAGCGGAAACGATGATCTCATCGCCTTCCTCGATCACGGATTCGCCATAGCTATAGGCTAAGAGGTTGAGGGCCTCGGTGGTGTTTCGGGTATAAATAATCTCGTGAGCAGATTTTGCGCCAATAAAATCAGCCGTCTGCTTGCGAACCTGTTCAAAGTGGTTGGTGGCTTTGTAGCCGATAGCATCGACTCCGCGGGCGACGTTTACACCATAGTTGCTATAGTAGTCACTCATGGCGTCGAGGACGGCCTGAGGCTTCAAAGACGTCGCCCCGCTATTGAAATAGACCAGTGGGCGGCCGTTTTCTTTAGCACGGAGCATGGGGAAGTCTTGGCGAACTTCTTCAATTGCCCTGCCGTCGGCAGTCCGTAACACATCATTGGCCATCGCTTGCCTCCCCTAAGATCTCTTCCAGATTCATCTTTTCATAGAATTGCCCCAGGAGTTCCTTGCGCAATACCGGCAAGGTAATCCGGTCGAACAGAGGAGTCAAGAAACCGGCGGTCATGAGGCGCGCGGCCTGCAGACGGTCGAGGCCGCGGCTCTGCAAATAGAAGAGCGCCTCAGCATCGACTTGCCCAACGGTCGCTGCGTGACTGGCCTTCACGTCATACTCATCGATGAGGAGGGTGGGGTCAACGAAGGCTTTGGCCTTATCCCCTAAGGTCATGAAGCGGTTGTCTTCACGAGCCTCGGTAGAATGGGCGCCTTTGGCAATATCGGAAATACTGACGAAGGTCCCCGTACCTAAGTTCTCGACCACCCCGTGGTTCTGGATGCGGCAAGTGCTGTAGGGCTTCGCGCAGTAAATGTGGGACTGATAGAGCTGATCGGCCTCCGCCTGAATGTAGGCTGCTCCGCCAACATTACCGGAAGCGCCAGTCCCATTGAGCCTGACCTCCCCCTTCTCGATGAGGCTGTCGCCCAAGTTCACGGAAGTCCAGGTGAAGGAAGCGTTGTCGGCCACATCGGCTTTATAAAGGCAAAGCTTGTAGTCGTCCTTCTTGAGATAGGTGAGGGACTCACCATTTTTATAGAAAGGGTGAATGTAGGTGACGTCCAAAGAAGCCCCCTCATCGACCCGTGCATAAATGGTCAGATTTGAGCGCAGCTGGCTGTCGAACTCGCCGTTATCAAAGGCTTTCTCCACGAATACGAGCCTGGCCCGCTTCCCCGAAGGGATATGACAGCCCAAGGCCAAAGCCTCATCTGCCTGCGGCCGGCGCACATAAACGACCAGTGTTTCAACGCCGACGTCGGAAGCACCCGCAGCAGAAACACCGACGTCGGAAGCACCAGCAGCCTCCACCAGCGACAGCAAATGAATCTTCTCCGGCCGCACCAGGTGCTCCAGAAAGAGCTTCTGGATCTTTTTCGTCTCCGGCTGGAAGAGAACATTTTCCCATTGATTCCACTGTGCGTCCGAAACGTCGCTCTCGGAAATCTGCCACGTGGTAGGAATAGGCGTGTTGTCAGTCAGAAGCCAAGCCGAACGTTCCTGCGGTAGATAGACCGGGAAATCCTCCAGGCCGAACTGTTGAATAAATTCTTTCTTTGCTAACACCTTAGCTCACCCCTTACTGAAAGAGAGCGGCCAAGTCATCCGCCGGCGCATCATGGTCGATATCGCCTTCTTCCGCCTCGATGCCCAGTTCTTCACGGAGCCAATCGTAGCCCTCTTTCTCCAGGCGATAGGCGAGGCCCGGACCACCGGAACGAACAATGCGCCCGTTCATCAAGACGTGCACGAAGTCCGGTTGCACGTAGTCCAGCAAGCGCTGATAGTGCGTGATCAGGAGGATGCCCATCTCTTCGCCGCGCTCTTTACGAAGGTCGGTGATGTTCTGGCCAACGATGCGCAGGGCGTCAATATCCAGGCCGGAATCGATTTCGTCCAAAATCGCAATTTTCGGCTCCAGCATCATCATTTGGAGGATTTCATTGCGCTTCTTTTCGCCACCGGAGAAGCCTTCATTCAGGTAGCGCTCCGGCAAGCTCGTGTTCATTTCCAAGCGGCTAACCGCGGTATCAAGCTTCTTACGGAAAGGGAAAAGCCCCAAAGGTTTCTCCCGTCTCGTGTTCACCGCCGCACGCAGGAAGTCGGAATTCGTCACGCCGGGCACCTCTGCCGGGTACTGCATGGCGAGGAAAAGGCCCTTTCTGGCACGCTCATCCACTTCCATCTCGAGGATGTTCTCCCCATTCAGCAAGACTTCGCCGCTGGTAATCTCGTACTTCGGACTCCCCATCAAGCTGGAAGCCAACGTCGATTTCCCGGTTCCATTCGGCCCCATGATGACATGGGTTTCGCCGCCTTGTACGACAAGATCGACCCCGCGGAGAATCTCCTTCTCCTCCACACGGCTGTGTAAGTCTTTTATGGCTAAAACGGGTTTACTCATCTTCGTAAATCCACCTTTCTTCTAG
>CAZCLL010000011.1:0-20824 GCA_964499555.1 uncultured Fastidiosipila sp. | reverse complement strand
ACCCATTATAGCGCCGGCACCTCATTTCTCGCTTTACCTTTGTTACGATTTCAGCGATTCCTAGGCTCTTTTGGCCAAAGCCGCAGCCAGCCCACCTGCTCCTTGTGACCTGCCTCACAATCGGCCGCTCCCAAGGAGCCCGCCGGCCCGACTTACCCTTACAGTGGCAAGACCACCGTGAAGGAGGTGCCACGCTCCGGTTCGCTGTCCACCGACACCGAACCGCCGTAGAGACCGGCAATATGTTTGACGATCGCGAGGCCCAAACCCGTTCCACCCATTTCGCGCGAACGGGATTTTGACACGCGATAGAAACGCTCAAAAATCCGTGACATGTCTTCCATCGGAATCCCGATGCCGTTATCTTTCACTTCAATGGTGACGCGGTCTCGCTCCCGGGAAGCCCTGACCCAGACATCACCGCCGGGTCTGTTGTATTTGACGGCATTGGACACTAAGTTCGTGAAGAGTTGCTTCATTCGCGTCCGATTCGCCCGGACCATCAAATCCGGATCCACTTCTAAGTGTAAGGTGACGTCCATTTTAGCCGCCAACGGCTCGATCTCCGTCAAGACATCGTCCGCCACTTGGTAAAGGAAGACACGTTCATTTCTGGCTCTTTGGGCATCACCCGCCTGAATCTCGGACAGCTCTAATAAATCGTCAATCAGAGATTGCAAGCGATCCGCTTCAATCTCCAAGATTTCGTAAAATTGCTCGGCTTCCTGGGGCTTTCTACGATGGCTCCGCAAGAGATCAATATAACCGCGAATCGAGGTCAGAGGCGTCTTCAACTCATGCGAAACGTTGGCCACAAAGTCTTCACGAAGACGCTCTAACTGTTTCACATGCGTCACATCGCAAAGGACGGCCAGTGCCCCTTCCTCATCGCCAAAATCCAGGGGCGCCGTATAGACCTCAATGACCCGAAGCTCGCCTTCCCCGGAGATATTAATCTCTTCGACATGGGGTTTGCCCAGATCCATGGACTTCTCCATCAGATTCCAGACGTAGTTATAATTCACCCCGCGCAAATAGAGATAGTCGCCCTGCCCATTGGCAGCAGGGGCGGCATGGAGAAGTTTTGCCGCCAAAGCATTCTCTGACTTCACCAGCCCGTGTTGATCCGTGGAAAGCACGCCCTCATTCAAGCCAGACAAAATCGCGGTCTGTGTGGCGTTATGCTCTTGCGTCGACTCCAGTAGCAAAAGCGCATCCTTCTGCAAGAGATTCAGCGCTTCCGCAATCTGATTCGTCCACTTCGGCATAGAAGTGCCCGTCTGAATGGGCTCCGTAAAGTCTCCGGCAATCATGCGGTCGATCCCGGCATTCACAGCCTTTACCGCCTTCGTAATCACAAAATAATCGAGGAAAATCCGAGCCGCCAAGACCAGGCCTAAGAGAAGCAACGAAAGCCACAAAACCAAAGGCCACGCCAAAAAGGCACCACAAAGCCCAACGGCGGTCAGGACACCAGCCGTAAAGGAACGGATGCCATAGCGGATATGTTCACTTGCCAAGTTTTACTTCTCCCATTCATCGGAGAAACAATAACCCACACCTCGAACCGTCAAAATATAGGTCGGATTCGCCGGTTGATCTTCAATCTTCTGGCGCAAATAGCGAATATGGACATCCACGGTGCGGGTATCCCCGTAGTAATTCGTCTTCCACACTCGATCTAATAATACATCACGAGAGAAGACCTGGCCTGGGTGAAGCATCAGGATGTGTAGAAGATCGAATTCACGCGTCGTGAGGTCAACCGCCACCCCATTCTTCGTCACCTTACGGCGCTTCGCATCCATTTCAACGCCGCCCAGCGACAGCGAATCCTCTTCCAATTGCTCCGCCCTTGAACGGCGCCGCACGACCGCGCGCACCCTCGCCCGGAGTTCACGCACCCCAAAAGGCTTCGTTAAATAGTCATCTGCGCCGATTTCTAGGCCAATCACCTTATCCATCTCATCCGACTTCGCCGTGAGCATGATGACCGGAAGGTTCTGCGTTGCAGGATTCTCCCGCAAGGTTCGAATCACTTCCAGCCCATCAGGCGCAGGCATCATCCAGTCGAGTAAGACGAGGTCAGGCACCGTTCGAGAGACCGCCTGAAGGAAATCGCGGCCGGTCGCAAAAGACTCCACCGACATCCCATTATCCGTCAAGGCCAGGGTCGCCAAACGTCTGATATTCGCCTCGTCATCAACCACATAGATCAAAGGCATGATTAATCCTCGTCATCCTCATCAAGCTTCTGCAAATTGGCGTGTTCCCCAGTCACTTGAAAAGCCGCCCACTCCGCAATATTCGTCGCGTGATCACCAATGCGCTCAATGTACTTCGCGATAAACATGTAATCGGTCGCCTGCGAGGTGAAATTCGTGTCATTTTGCAAAAGTTGCGTCAGCTCAAGCACAACCCGGGAGAACATCTCGTCTACCTCGTCATCCTTGGCACCGACGTCTTTGGCCAACTCCACATCCATCTGCATGAAGGAATCCAAGCCATCCACGAACATCTCGCGGGCCTTCTCCAGCATCTTGAGGATCAAAGGCGGCGTCTTCATCGAATGGAAATTCGGGTAGGTGGTCATAATCTCGCAGATGTCCGCGCACTGGTCTGCCACGCGCTCCAGGTCCGTGACCACTTTGAGCGAGGCTGTGATGCGGCGAAGGTCGGTCGCAATCGGCTGCTGCAAGGCGATCAAAGAAAAACTCTTGTGCTCGACTTGCGTCTCCATCACGTTGACGTAGTGATCGTCTTCATAAATCTGTTTTGCCAGAATAAAATCGTGGTCTTTGAGGGCCTTGATCGTATCTCCGATGATCCGGTCAACGCGCGTACCCATGGCACTGATGTCATTCAACAGGCTTCTGAGCTCTCTATCAAAAACACTTCTCATTTCGGGTCCCTCCCTGAAGCAACTTTTACGGCCAAAGCCGCCTGATTTTTCTATACTCTTATTATACGTCCTTAGCCCCAAGCATGGTATCAACCGAAACGTCCGGTGATATAGGCTTCTGTTCGGGAGTCCGAAGGCTTACTGAAGATCTTGTCGGTGCGGTCATATTCGATGAGGTCACCCAGGTAGAAGAAAGCGGTGTTATCACTGATACGAGCGGCCTGGTTCATCGAGTGGGTCACGATGATGATCGTGTAATCTTGTTTCAGAGACTCCATGAGTTCTTCGATCTTGCCGGTCGCAATCGGGTCTAGCGCTGAGGTGGGCTCATCCATCAAGATGACCGTCGGCTGCAAGGCAATGGCTCTCGCAATGCAGAGACGCTGTTGCTGACCGCCGGAGAGCTTCAGGGCGTTCTTGCCGAGCTCATTCTTGACTTCTTCCCAGAGGGCCGCTTGCTTGAGCGAGGACTCAACGACTTCGTCTAGGAGGGCTTTATCCTTGATGCCCTGGCAGCGAAGGCCATAGGTGACGTTATCGTAGATGCTCATCGGGAAAGGGTTCGGCGACTGGAAAACCATGCCGACTTCGGTGCGAAGTCTGACCACGTCCATGTCCGCACCTTTGATGTCGTTCTTGCCGCCCAAGAGGATTTTGCCCTCGATGCGGCAGTCTTCGATGAGGTCATTCATACGGTTGAAGCAGCGAAGGAGCGTGGACTTCCCGCAGCCGGAAGGGCCGATAAACGCCGTCACTTCTCGCGCATTGATTTTCATGTTGATATTCTTCAACGCATGGAACTGACCATACCAAAGGTTGATCTGCTGGATGTCAAACATTACACCGCCGGCAGAAAGTTTGTCTAATTGCGAAGGGCTGGGAGCCTGATTCGTCGTCGTCTGTGTGGAGGTCTGTGACATAGTTATTCCTTCCATTTCTTATTCAGATTCGTTGTGATCAGCTTGACAGCAATGTTCAGAACGAGAACCATCGACAGGATGAGAATCGAGATGGCCGAGGCCAGTTCGAAGTTCGGCTGTTCACCACTCATGACGGACCAGATTTGCACGGCCAAAGTCGTCGCACGCCCATTGAGTTGCGGTGCATCCACAACGAAGGTACCCATGGTGTAGATCAGCGCAGCGGATTCACCGATGACGCGCGAGATCGACAAGAGCGTCGCCGATAAGATACCCGGCAGAGCGTTCGGCAAGACCACCTGGAAGATCGTTTGGGTCTTTGTAGCCCCTAGGGAGAGCGAACCCATACGAAGCTTATCCGGCACGGTAATCAGGGCTTCTTCCGTCTGGCGGATGACAACTGGCAGCAGCACAACCGCCATCGTGAGACCACCCAAGAGGATGTTCGGCGTAGTCGCCCCGAAGAGGGCGGTGAAGGGGAAGAACACCGTCATACCCATGAGACCGAAGACAATCGACGGAACGCCGTTCAACATTTCAATCGCTGAACGAATGGCGTTCGTCACTTTGTTTTTGCCGGCAATTTCGTGCAGGTAGATCGCCGCGAAGACGCCAATTGGCAAGGCAATCACGATCGTGATACCAATCAACATCAAGGTTGCAATAAGGGAACCTCTGATGCCACCGCCGGCACTCTGGTAGTCAATGCTGACGATCCCTTGGGCTTCATTGTCTAAGGTATAGACCATTTGCTCTGCGTTCTGTTTCCCGAGAAGACCAGCTGTTGTCGACTTACCTTCGGCATTCGCATACGTAATTTTCTTGATTTCTGAATTGATGTCCGGCACCAATGGGGTATCTTTCTGGTCACCAGCTGCTAGGTTTGTGGAAGAAGCCAAGGGCGAATTCGGATCAACATGAACCAAGAGCATGACGTTTTTCTTCTCATGGTTCTGGCTATCCTTGACAGCAAAACCATATTTCGTGGAAAAAACCGCCCCTTCTTCTAAATTCTCCGGCGCTTGGAAGTCGCCCGGTTCGGTAACCGTGAAGCCCGCACGGTAGTTCCCGCTCCAGTAGTCACCGGAAATCATGTGCCAACTTAAGGTCGACCAGCCTCTGGTGAACACGAAGACGAAGACCGCCCCTAAGACGAAGACCGAAAGGCCCGTCGACAAATAGGTGAAGAAATTCTTGATCCCGTCGGCAACGCGGCGTTTGGTCGTCATGCCGCGCTCGCCTCGGACGAGCTCTTGGGTACTCTTGCCATTAGTCATTGGTGACACCTCCGACTTTGCGTTTGATCAGCTGGATGATGAGGTTCGTTAGGAGAACAATAATCATCAAGACAATACCCACGGAGAAGCGGATATCGTAATCTACACCGGTCGTCTCCTTAAGACCGGAGAGCATGGTTGAGGTAAGGGTACGGGTGATATCGAAGAGATTCCAGGTGGGTCCGGTCATTGCATTACCGGCAACCATCGAGACTGCAGTCGCTTCACCGAAGGTGCGGCCCAGGCCCAGGACAAGCCCTGCGAAAATACCGGACTTCGCAGCACTCAATACGACTTTGAAATTCGTCTGGGTCTTCGAAGCACCAAGGGCTAGGGAGCCTAATTCTATATTTCTATCGACAGCAGAAATCGCTGTAATGGACATCGAAGTAATGGTGGGGAAAATCATAATGGCCAGAAGGATGGAAACCGTCAACAAGGAGGTTCCGCCAAACGTAGACTGGCCGAAGAAACGAGCCACTCCGTCAACCAATGACGTGATCTGTGCCGAGGCAAAAACACCGTAGACAACCGAAGGGATCGCAGCCAGGAGCTCAACTACCGTAGTAAAGGCATTTTTGAGCTGTTTCGGCGCAATCTTTACGATAAAGAGGGCGGTTAAAACGGAAATGGGGAAAGAAACGAGGGCTGCCAGAAAGGCAGAAATTAAGGTATTGATAATAATGAAGAACACGCCGTAAAGCGGTGGGTTCTGGTCAGGTCTCCAAGACATCCCTGAGATAAAATCCCAGAAATTCTGGCGGTTCTCTCCGTATGTGGGCAAGAACGGGGCAACGCCTTTACCACCTACGAAAACAAAGATAACAATGATCATCAGAGCAGAAACCACACCGGCAAGTGCAAACAGCACATGAAACACTTTGTCGGTCGCTTGCCTGCGTTTTATTGCTGCGGGCTTGATTCTGTCGCGTACATTAGCCATGTACCGGCTCCTTTCCGAGGCCTTGCGGCGCTTCGTCCTGGTTACTAGGTTTCGGTAGAGATTGCTTATTGCCTAAGCTTATCATTTTTAGCGTAATAAAGGGCCCGGCCTTCTTTCTTTCTTGGCCAGGCCCCGAATCCATCTGGGTTTATCCCGAAGTGTCAGTTACTTAAGCGAGATCTTCCCACTTAGAAACAGCACCGGTAAAGAGGTCATAAACTTGTTCTTCTGTCAGGTCAGAAACTGGGTTGTTGGCTTCAACAACAACGACCACAGCGTCTTGGCAGTACACACCAGATTCCATAGCAGTGGAAACGTCTTCGGTACCGTCGGTCTTGAAGTCACGAGAAGCGAAACCGATATCGGCAGCATTCGCGCCATCTTTTTCACCGCCCAGCGTACGCTTGAAGCCGTCACCAGAACCGGTCTGATCCATCACGAAAGTGAAGTTACCAGCCAGCGGTACGAAGCTCTCAAGAGCAGCCTTCAGGGTTTTCTCAACAGAAGTAGAACCACCGGTACGTAGTTCCAGACCAGAGTTGTCCTGATCAACGATCGGGTGATTGGCCTTCAGCTCATCCCATGAAGTACCAGAAGCTACATCAGCGATACCGCCTTCAGCAGAAACCACTTCACGACCTTCGGTGGAGTTCACCAAGTAGTCGATGAAAGCAGCAACCAGCTGTTCAACTTCGTCAGAAGCGAAATCGCCTTCAGCACGAGTAACATAGGCGAAAGGTCTCTTCAGGTTGTAAGCACCATCAAGAACGGTCGCTTCAGAAGGCTCAACACCGTGGAAAGCCAGGGGCTTCAGGTTGTTGGCAGCAAAGTCAGTGGTCAGAGAAACATAACCGATACCATTGGCATCCTGGCCGACTTTCGTAGCCATGTCGCCATTACCAGAAGTCTCAGAAGCAGTCGCAACGAGCTCGCCTTCGAAACCGATCAGTTCTTCAAAAGCGCCACGTGTGCCGGAGCTGGAGTCACGGGTGTAGACGTTGACGTTGCCGGTCAAACCGGTAGAAGGAGCATCCGTCGGGGCTTCAGTCGGAGCATCGGTAGGAGCGTCAGTCGGAGGAGCCGTTGTCTCAGCGTTCGGTGTAGTGGTGGTGTTGGCAGCAGTAGTTGTAGTATTGGTGCTACAAGCGGCCAGCGTGCCTGTCAGCAGGGTAGCTGCCAGTGCCAGGCTAAGCATTTTCGAAATCTTTTTCATCTCTTTTTCTCCTTGTGAATCAATTGATGATGTGTTCACGTTTTCTTCCCGGCGAGGCTTCCCCGCCAGAATTCTTTTTGATTGTAGGCCTCGTTTGTTAAACTCATGTTAAGGGCAAATTAAAGAAAGTTAAAATTCGCCACATTTTCAAAGAAATGACGCTTTTCGCCATAGTGCCCAAACCCAAACACCCAAACCCCCTAGCCAATCTAGCGAATTGGTCGAGGCGTTTTTAGTGTAAACTGTTGAGAGTATGAATCGTTCACTGGCCAGGAGGCAGCTTGCATGACTTTATCCTTAGTCATTCCTTTTTATAATGAAGAAGAACAACTCGTCCATACCTTGGCGCGGGTCCGCCCGATTCTGCAAGGAATCACCCCTGACTACGAGATCCTGGCCATCGACGACGGTTCCAGAGACGGGACCTGGCCCCTTCTCGCAAGAGAGGCCGAGCAAGACCCACACATCCACGCCATTCGTTTTTCGAGAAACTTCGGCAAAGAAGCGGCGATTTGTGCCGGCTTAGACCAGGCCCAAGGCGATGCAGTCATCCTCATTGACGGCGACCTCCAACACCCCCCGGAGTACATCCCGGAGATGGTGCGGCTTTGGCAAGAAGAAGGCTACGATGTGGTCGAAGGGGTGAAATCGTCTCGGGGCAAAGAGAGCCGCCTCTACCGCCTCATTGCGGGTGCCTTCTATAAGCTGTTCAGCAAAATGAGCGGCGTGGACATGGACAACGCCTCGGACTTCAAGCTCTTGGACCAGAAGGTCGTCCGCGCGTGGCGAAAGCTCGGTGAAAGAAACACCTTTTTCCGCGGCCTCTCCGCCTGGCTGGGCTTCAAGCGCTACGAATTCCCCTTTGAAGTGGCGGCAAGAGAGCACGGCACGAGTAAGTGGAACCTCCGCGGGCTCTGGCGCCTCTCGACCAACGCCATGACCTCCTTCTCAACGACACCCCTGAGTTTTATTACCTTTATAGGCCTGATCTACCTCTTGATCGCCCTCATTATCGGCCTCATCACCCTGGTGAAGTATTTCGCTGGCACGGCGGTCGAGGGCTTCACGACGGTGATCTTGCTGCTCCTGATTTCGGGCGGCTCGATCCAGATTAGCCTCGGCCTCATCGGCACCTACATTTCAAGGATCTACGACGAGGTCAAGGAACGCCCTCGCTACCTCACGATGGAAGAAGTCAATCCCCATCCTTTACAGACGGGCGACGACGCCAGCGGTTCAAGCGAGGACTAGCCGATGTTCGCGCTCCTCTACATCCTCCTAGCAGGGATCTTCGGCTGGCGACTTCGCAGCATCCTGCTCCCCGGCACCGAATTCCCGAGGCGCCTCGAAGCGATCACGCCGGAGCTCTCTGGGATTCCGCGCGTCTTTCTCACGCTTCCGCTGGATCTTTTGGCCGGCCTCACCCTGACCACCACGATCATCTACTTTGCGGGCTGGCTGAGCCGTACCCTCTTCCCCGAAGAACCCTGGTTTCCGCTGGCACTTTGGTGGGGGGCGGCCTTCTCGATCTTGGGCCTGCTCCTCCTGAGCCTCAACCGCAAGCACTACACGACCCTTCGCAGCGAACCCCAAAACGTCGATGGCGAAAGCACCGCTCTCAAGCAAGCCCGCCCCCGCTTGTTGCCCGCCATCATCGCCGCTTCCGTGACTTTCCTCAGCCTCTTATGGGCCCTTCTTCTCACCCGAACCACCTTCTTCCAAGAGGGCTCTCTCGTCCACGCTGGCGTCACCGTCTTCAGCGACCTCTCCCCGCACACGGCTCTGACCCGTAGCTTCGGTGTAGGTGGCAACATCCCCGCCAATTACCCGCACTTCGCCGAGAGCGGCATGAATTATCACTTCTTTTTCTACTTCCTCGCCGGCCTCCTAAACGCCCTGGGCCTCTCCGTCGAGTGGGCGCTGAACTTGCCCTCCATCCTGGGCACCATGGCCTTCGTCTCCGCCTTGGGCTACTTCGCTGTCCTCCTGAGCCGCCGCGTCAGCGCCTGGCCCCTCACCTTCTTGCTCTTCTGCTTCCGCAGCTCCTTAAGCGGCTTCTTCCTCCTCCGTGACCACTTGCAAGAAGGCCTCTCCCTCCGTGCTGCCTTAGATGCCCTCCGCAATGCCCAGACCTACGCTGGCCCTCTCCTCCACGACGACTGGGGCCTCTATAACCTCAACGTCTACGCCAACCAACGCCACTTGCTCTGGGGCTTAGCCATAGCCCTCTACGTGCTCCTCCTCTTCCTGCCCGCCTTCCAACGAGGCTTGGGCTTTCGTCATTTCGGCCAAAGCCGCAGCTGGACCGTTCCCACCTCACAGATCCTGTATCCCGTACTGCTGGTATTCCCCCTCTCGTACTGGCACGGCTCGGCCACCATTGCCCTCTTGCTCATTCTGGCTTTCTGGGCCTTATTCAGCCTCGAGAAATTGCGCTACCTGGCAGCTGGCCTTGCCGCCGTCCTTGGCGCTCTTCTTTTTCGCTGGATTTTCGCCTCGCCTTCGAGCGTCCCCTCGGATGGGATCTTCCAATGGGGCTACATCTTAGACGACAAATCCTTAGGCGGCGTCCTTCGCTTCTTCGTGATATTGTTCGGGGTTGAAGTGGCCTTTATGCTGGCCGCCTTCCTCGTAAAAGATGCTGGCTGGAAAAAACGCCTGGCCTTTTCCTTCCTTCTGCCCTCGCTCTTCGGCCTCACGATTTCCCTGACACCAGACGTCACCGTAAACCATAAATACTTTATGATGACCGGCCTTTTCTTCTTACCATTTGTTGCCGATTCCCTCTTGCGGCTCTGGTATCTGGCTAAGCGAGGCTTGCCGAAATTTGCCCTCCGCCTCGCCACCCTAATCTTGCTCTTCGCCTTGACCTTCACCGGCGTCACCGACCTCTGGGCCTACCAAAACCAAAGCACCTACCAAGTCACCATCCAAACCGACGACGCCTTCAGCACCTGGATCTACGAACACATGGCCACGTCGGACATCGCCATCACGCCCCCTTGGGCCATGCATAGCTACTTCTTTACGGGTCGCCAAAGCTTCTACGGACACAGCTATTACGCCTACTCCGCCGGCTATGACACCGACACCAGGCTCAACAACATTCGCTGGTTCCTCTCCGCCTCCGCACTCGACGAAATCGCCTTGCGCGCTTTTATCGAAGAGAATCACCTTTCCTATCTCATGATTGACGACAGCTGGCGGCGAAACCCAGACTACCTAATCAACGAAGACGGCCTAAGCCGCCTCTTCCCCGTAGTCGCCACCTTCCCAGACCAAGACGACTTGGTCATTTACGATCTTCGTTAAGGGATCAGGCCCAGGACACGCTCCATAAACAAAATAAATCGATGGGGCAAAATCCGCGAAATCAGACGAACCCCTTGCGCCACCGGGCTATAGACCGACAGATCCTTGCCACGAGCTGAACGCCGCAAGGCCTTTCGCACCACGCCTTCCACCGGCTCCATACCAATCTTCTTCAAAGGACTCATGCGATTCCCCGCCACCTCAAAAAACTCCGTCTCCATCGGGTTCGGACAAACCGAGCACACCGTGATCTTCTTCCCCTTCAGCTCTGCATGCAGGGCTCGTGAGAAGTGGGTCACGTAGGCTTTTGTCGCTGCATAAGCCGCGAAATTCGGCTGCGGCAAGAAACTCGCCACCGAAGCAATATTGAGGATACGACTTCCTTCGCCCATGGCAGGAATCGCGATTTGGCAAAGTCTCGTGAGCGCCTCACAGTTCACTTCCACCATGTCCGCATTCACGTCTTCGGGGATGTCCATAAAGCGCTTGTTCATGCCGAATCCAGCTGAATTCACCAAGACCTTGACCCGCACCTCCTCTTTGGCCAAAGCCGCCCGCAGCGACCTTAGCCACGCGTCATCCGTCACGCTCCCGGCCAGAATGCGGCTAGGGGTCGTGAGTTCACGAGCCAATTCTTGTAGACGCTCTTCACGCCTCGCGCAGAGCCAAAATTCATCAATTTCAGGATCGCTGTCAAGTTGGTGTGCAAACTCGCGACCCACGCCGGACGAGGCACCCGTGATGATGGCAATGGAAGTAGACATAAGAAACGCACCTTTCTGAGGGCCGGCGGCTTTAGCCAAAACTACGCAAAACAAGGTACCAAAGTGGAATGGTCACCATCGACAAAAGGGTCGTCAAACCCACCGCCTGCGACGCAAACTTGCCTTGGATGGGGTACTTGGCGGTGCCCATCGCCACCGAGGACGCAATCGGCATGGCGACACTCAACGCAACGACGTTGATCGCAATCGCCTTGTCGAAGAAGGGGCGGATGAAGAGAATCGCGAGCAGCGGGAGGACAATCAGGCGGAAAAGCGAGAGCCAATAGAGGCTCTTCTGGCGAAATAAATCGCGCAACGAATAGGCCGCAAGCCCCGAACCGATGACGATCAGGGAGAGGGCCGGCGTGAGATTACCGATGAAGCTCAGGCTGTCCAAAATCACCGTAGGCACCCGGATCTCCGCGAAGTAAAGCACGAGCGCCAGGACCGAGGCCACAATGCCCGGATTGAGGAAGGTCTTGAGCTTGACCGGCTTGTCAGGCTCGGCATCCCGCTGGAAAAGCCAGGTGCCCAGCGTGAAAAACCAAATCCAGAACGGCAGATGAAAAACCGCCGTGTAGAACACCGCTTCCTCCCCTAAAAACGCCGCAATAATCGGATAGCCCATAAACGCCGTGTTCGCCATCGCCAGGCAAGCCACCGACGTCCCCTCCAGGTGTTTGGGGATGCGAATCAGCTTCACGAGGAGCCAGGCCACCGGGGTCAAAACTGCGTAAAAGAGGAAACCCGTCAAGACCAGACGAGTCACCTCCCCTTGATTCAGCGACGCTTCCGCCGGCGAAATCCCACTCGCCGAAGCCAATACCATCGCCGGCATCGTGAGCTGCAAGATGAGCTGGGACATCTTCTTGTCGGTCTCCTCGTCGAGGAGGCCTCTTTTGCGAAACACGAAGCCTGCCGCAATGGCCAGGATCAACTTCACCATGGTTGACAGAATTTCCAAAGCGTACTCCTAGTCTCTGCTGAGATCGAATCCTTGTGCCTCAATGTAATTCGCAATGCGCTGGCGGATCGGGTTCACCGTCGAGAGCTTCTCCATCACCTGATGGCTGAACGAATCCAAGCGCTTATTCTCGTCTCTGAGATCGTAGTACCAAGTCATGGTTTCATCGTATTCTCTAAAGGCCTCCGCATAATCCTCCTGCGGCGTATAGGTATTCTCAAACTGGCGCAGCGAGACCGGCATTCTCGGCTTAAATTGCGGATTCTGTGCCGGCTTCCCAAAGGCCACCCCAATCACCGGGAAGGTCAGCTCCGGCAAGTGTAGAAGCCGGATAATCTCCGCCGGATCGTTCAAAATACTGCCCAGGAAGACTGCGCCAAGGCCCAAAGACTGTACGGCGGCATTGAGATTCTGCGCCATAAGCGAGGCATCGGTAAACCCCTGGACGAAGCGGTCGAGGGAGGCGGCTTTGGCCGTATCGAAGCCATGGGCCTGGGCTAAACGCTTATTTCGGTAGCAGTCCACGATGAAGATCCAGAGCTCGGGCGCCGTCGCCACGTAGGTCTGCTTGCAAACCGCCGAAATCCCCTGCCGGATGGCGGGATCCGTCACCCGAATCCACGAGGACTGCTGCATACCGGTCGAACTCGCCGTGCGGTTCACGACCTCCGCCAGCATCTCGCGCGTCTCCTGGGGCACCTCCTCCTCGGCAAAAGCCCGGATGGTGCGGTGGTGGAGCTGGCAACTGGTGGTCTCGTTCATGGGCCAGGTCTCAGGAATCTCAATCTTATTCAAACGATCTTTCGTGTGTTTAGACATAGCGTTCTCCTCTATCTTTTCTCCCTGCTCTGTGCGCCATCTTTTGGCTCAAGCCTGTAAGGCAGGGAAGTACCGTACTAAGATATCATACCCTTCATTTCGGTAGCTGCGCAGTTTCACCGCCGGCTTGTGGCTGCCGTGGTAGTCCGAGCCCGCAGTCGGCAAGAGGCCAAGTTCTGCCGTCACCTTCGCGATGATTTCACTGTCGGCCAAAGCCGTCTCCGCATGCAAGACTTCTACACCGGTGAGCCCCATATCTTGGAGTGCGCTGAGCTTGCGTTTGAGGCCCTCTTGGCCACACGTTTCCGGGCCATGGAACCAATTTCGGTAAATGGCTGGGTGAGCCAGAACGGCAATTCCGCCTGTGGAAAGGATGGCGTGGATGCTCTCGCTAATGTCAGGAAGGATGCGCTTCACATAGACTGGCTGGCCTTCACTGAGGTATTTCTGGAAGGCTTCGTCGACGGAATTGACATAGCCTTTACGAATCATGACCTGGGCCATGTGTACGCGGCCAATGGTGCCTCCGCCCTCGGTAACCAGCTCTTCATAGGTAATGGGCATATGGTTTTCTTGCGCCAGTTGGCACATGAGGCGATTCCGGTTTTCTCGATCCTGCCTCCGGTCCGCCAGGAAGCCATCCAAGCAGCGAATGGTTCCGGTCGGATAGTAGCCCAGCAAATGGACTTCTTGCCCGTCAAAAATCGTGCTGATCTCCACGCCGGGAATAAAATCCGGCAAATCCATCCCCAATTGCGAAAGCTTCTCGTAGACCATACTGATGGCCTCAATTCCAGCCGTCGTATCGTGATCTACGAGCGAAAAGCTCTTCAAGCGATGGTTCAAGACCTCCTGAATCAGCTGGGGCGGGCTGGTCTTGCCATCCGACGCATTGCTGTGCGTATGAAGGTCGGTAGCGCCAAGCTTCATCACATCCCACATCATTTCACGTGATTTCTCACTGTTCTCTCGTCCGGAAACGGGATCGCAGGATTGATTCTTGTGGTAGTTCCAAATTCTCTTTTTCATCTGCCCTGGCTCTCCGATCTTAGGTGCTTGGTGTTTCTACTATGATAACGAAAATGAGGACAATGTGGGGGGACGATTGGCCTTCCAGGGATTTGAAAATGCCGTTTCCGCAGCTTGGGGCTGGCGGAAACGGCTCTATTTTCATTCCCTCTTGTTCCTCTAGATTATTGGCTTACCTAACGGTTACAGGTGAGTTACTGTAGCGGATGAGTTCCTGTAGCCGGTGAGTTCCTGTAGCGGGTGGGGCCAGGAGACGGCCTCTTATGCCTACTCATCAAGCTTACTATCCGCGATCACTTTCTCCGACAAGTTCTGCAACATTTCCTCGTAGCGGAGGAAAGACATGTCATACCAACCCTTCCCCTGCGTCATCGCACGAAGGTCGGTGGCGTAACGGTCCATCTCAGCCAGCGGGATTTCTGCGTTGACCACGCTCATGCCAGACTTCGAGTCGATCCCCAAAATACGGCCGCGACGCTTGCTGATATCACTCATGATATTGCCCATTTCTTCTTCGGGCACATGAATTTCCACCGCATACACAGGCTCCATCAGGATCGGACCTGCTTGCTGCATGCCGGCTTTATAAGCCAAAGAAGCCGCAATCTTAAACGCCAACTCCGACGAGTCCACATCATGGTAGGAGCCGTCTAGCAAGGTGGCCTTCACACCCACAACCGGGTAACCTGCGAGAACGCCCTTCTCCACGGATTCCTGGAGGCCCTTCTCGACGGCGGGGAAGTAGGCTTTTGGCACGGAACCACCGAAGACCTTCGTCTCGAAGACCAAGCCATCGGCGTCCACCGGCTCAAACTCAATCCAGACATCGCCGTACTGGCCGTGGCCGCCGGACTGCTTCTTGTGCTTGCCCTGGACCTTGACCTTCTTGCGGATCGTCTCGCGATACGGAATTCTCGGAGCCTTGAGCTCAGAATCCACCTTAAACTTCGTTTTCAGTTTCGAACGGAGCACATCCAACTGGAGCTCGCCCAAACCGTTGATGACCATCTCCTTCGTTTCCGGATCATTGCCGTAAGTGAAGGTCGGATCCTCCTCTTGGAGGCGTCCCAAACCAGCGGAGATCTTCTCCTCTTCGCCTTTGGCCAAAGGATAAATCGCCATTCTGAGCGGTGCCGCCGGGTAGACGATACGAGGCAGAATCAAGGCATTATCCTTCATACTGAGTGTATCCCCAGTCAAGGTCACGCCGAGCTTCGTGATGACACCAATGTCGCCCGCCGGAATCGCCGGCTGCGCCAGCTGGTTCTTGCCCTGAATAAAGCTCAAGTTCCCAACGCGCTCTTCCTTCTCCTTATTCGCATTCCACACCGTGGAACCCTGTTCCAAGGTTCCCGAATACACGCGGAAGAACGAAATCTTACCCACAAAGGGATCCGATACCGTCTTGAAAACAAAAGCCGCCAAAGGCCCCTTCGGATCCGCCGTAATGGTCAGCGCCGAGCCATCCTTCTTGACCGCATTCACCGGCTTATGCGCCGCAGCAGACGGGAAATGGTCCACGATACGGTTCATCATGAAGCGAATACCCTTAAGCTCCGTAGCCGAACCCGTCCACACCGGGATCATATAGCCGCCGGCCATCCGGTCGTAAAGTCCTTGCGAAATCTCCTCCTTCGTAAAAGGCTCCTCCGCAAAATACTTCTCCATTAGGTCTTCCGAGCTCTCCGCCACTTGCTCCATGAGGTTGTTATATTGCAAGTCCAGATCGTCCTCGTACTCCGCCGGAACCTCCGTCTCATAGCGCTCGCCCTTCTCGTTGTAGAGATACGCTTTGCGATTGATCACGTCGATATAGCCCAAGTACATACGGTCCTTCTGGATCGGAATCATCATAATCGTACAGTCACGGCCAAAGTGATTTCTGATATCCGCCATCACGTTCATAAAATCAGCCGCTGCCTCATCCATCTTATTAATGAAGATGGCAAAAGGAATATCTTGTCTCTGCAGGAAGCGCACGGACTTCTCCGCACCAACGGTCACCCCATCCTTCGCGGACAGCACAACAATTCCACAATCCGCTACGCGAAGTGCCTGCATCACCTCACCCAGAAAATCAAAATCCCCGGGGGTGTCAATCAAATTAACTTTCGTATTCTCCCAAACCAAGCTAGCTACGCTGGTTCCAATACTGATTTGACGCTTCTTCTCTTCATCGTCAAAATCCAGCACCGTGGTCCCATCCGTGGTCTTTCCCGGACGATCCACCACGCCGGCCTTATAAAGCACGGCCTCAGCAAAAGATGTCTTCCCTGCTCCGCTGTGTCCCAGAATTGCGACATTGCGAATGTTCTCTGCGGAAAATTGTTTCATTCCGTCACCTCCTCTACGAATTGGGCCCTCACATCGCTCTCCCCGACCCCCACGAGGGCTCAGACAAAGCCAAGAAATTGCCTTCCCCGAAAAGACTAGACAAGATGAACAAATCACAACAAATTTTTCTCCCCCGCCACTGTCCAAAAACCACAAATTCCCCCACCCATTTCTGGTCAACTTAACCAAAACCTAATCTTTTCTAGGGTTTTCCCCCATCCCCCCACCGAAAACACCCCCACCATCAAGTCCACCTGCCCAGATTGGTGGGTGGTTGGTTGGTTAGGGGGTTGTTGGGGGTGGGTTGGGCGTGGGTTGGGTGGTTGGGGTTGGTGGGGTGAGCGGGTTGGGTGGTTGGGGTAGTGATGAGCTTTGCGTGGAAAATGATGACAATGTACTTTCCCAAACACCATGATCAGGTGTGATTGGGGTTTTTCGGGGTGTTTTTGGGGCGAATGCAAGAAAACAAAGCATTTTAATTTTCGATTGACTCCTACCCGTAAGTTCATTTACTCATTCTCCTTTGTGAGTTTTCATCTTGCCATACTTTCAGAGGCAATTCGGTGAAGTAGCAGAGATTTCAAGCGCTTGGGCAGTTATATAACAAGATACGCTGGTCAGGATCTGCAGCAATCCAAATTCAACATATTACTCTTCGGAAAAATTGTCTGAAAACGCCATAAAAACAGGTTGTCATGGGGGATTTAGGTTCGTTCGAGCCGATTCTACGCAATTATTCCAGCCGAAGCCGGAAAACCATAGTCATCTTCTTGGATTCCTGCGGATCCTGACCATCTTAATAAGTTATCCATCCGTTTTACCCACCTTGCTTCCCACATCTCACTAGAAATGGAGGATATCAACTCGAACACGCACCGAACACAAGAGTCCCTTCCGCCAAAACTCCAGATCTACGCAAGGATTACCATCCATATAAGCACCCAAACATGGAACCGACTGGCCGCTGTGTATATTAACTCGAACAATGGCACAAATGGATATTATTGTTTAATTCAGACACCCAAAAGAGATTTTCTACCGTAGCCTACTTCCTTCCCAGCAGGGAGATCAATAATAGCGGCAAGTTGCAAGAGCGGTAGTCATTCTGGTTGGATTTTACATGGGTCAGAAGTTACTCTGGTGGTTTATTAATGAGTAGCGGAAGAATCTCTTGTAACGTCTGTATGTTCGACTCGATACCCCTCTATGCAAGCTCATTCGAGGTCGATGGGTTCGCATCTAGGATAGATGAGACAAAGAACTATATACCATCTCAGATATCGTGTTGTTTTTGATTAAATCCGGAACGCAAGGCGCTCAACTACAATCTCCACCCCGAGTATCGTGTTGATATTTGACTAAATCCGGGATCCAAGGCGCCCAATCACAATCTCTACCACGGATATCGTGTTGATTTTCGATTAAGTCCGGAATCCAAGGTGCCTAATCACAATCTCCACCACGAACATCATGTTGATTTTCGGTTAAATCCGGAATCTGAGGTGCCTAACTACAATCTCCACCACGCGTATCGTGTTGATATTTGACTAAATCCGGGATCCAAGCTGCCTAAACACAATCTCTACCCCGAATATCATGTTGATTTTCGATTAAATCCGGAATCCAAGGCGCCTAATCGCAATCTCCACCACGAACATCATGTTGATTTTCGATTAAATCTGGAATCGTGACAATTTTCATTGCACTACCTAGCGGCCTCGAGCAAAGTGGAACCAGCGGATATCAAGTCGGACCTACAGCAATACAAGAGCTCTCTCCGCTACTCAAATAAAACGACGAGAATTACTACCGCCTCAAAAATCATCGACGAGAAGGACTACCACTCTGGAAAACCAGCCGCTAGCAATATACTTCGCAGCGATGTAGGCAGAGGCAGGCAGTCGAATGCGGTAGGAAATCTCGCATCTGTCTGTTGTTCTGGTAGATATCCACAGCGGCACATGTATTCCATGCTTGAAGTGATGCAATGGATGTAAATCCTTGCGCTGATTGGAGTTTTGGGCGGAAGGGACTCTTGTGTTCGGTGCGTGTTCGAGTCGATATCCCCCATTTCTAGTGAATCGTAGGCAGCAAGGTCAACTAGGAAGATAGATAAGATGGTAAGGTGGTCAGGATCCGTCGTTGTCCATACTTACCATGTTATCTAAATCCTAGTTTTCGAAAAATAACTCCCAAACTGCCTCCCAAAACAACTTATGCGAGACAATTCCGGGGAAATCCATCGTCTTATAATATGTTTGCCATGGATAACGACAAATCTCGACCAACGCACCTTGTTACCTAACCGAAAACAAGCAGCACCACACCAAAAACCGGAAAAGACCATCAATAGAGCCTTGAATAGCCGGAAAAGACCATCAATAGAACCCTGAATAGAAAGTAAACCTGATCAACCACTCGTAGATCGCCTGCAAACCACCGGTAAATAACAGCACCAAGAAAACAATGGTCAGCAAAACAAAAGTAATCAGCATTTGGCAGAAGATCGAGCGAGCAAAGTACATGCGATTCAGCTTTTTTCGGCTAAGGGCAAAGACCAACAAGCAAATAAAACCAATCACAGGTATGCTAAACAACAAGAGATAACCAACATAGCCCCAACCATGGATTAATTTGAACTGGTCAGGAAGCTCTTCTTCGCTACGGGGTGGGCGTGCAATTTGAACGACTTGAGGCGCAGCCCCTTGACCCGAAGCCGGCCCAGCACCAGTCCAGCCATACGGTTTTTCATAATCGACTATAGGGACCGTAGGTGCCGGCGGAACATCTGTCACCGAAGGTGCTACAGGAATATCTGTCACTGAAGATGCTGCCGGAATATCGGTCGCTGAAGGAGCAGACGTCGAATGAGCAACAGGTTCATCGGCGAAACTTGCTGGAGTTTCAGCTTCAGTTGGTATCGCGGACTCCGAATCAACACCAGATCCAGCACCAACACCAGATCCAGCACCACCAACAGATCCAGATCCAAATCCAGCACCAGCGCTAACACCTTCACCAGTACCTTCCGCGGCCAAAGCCGTGCCACACACTTCGCAAAACTTTGCCTGATCTAAAGAATCAGAACCACAGTTTGGACAAGTTTTCATAATCGTTGCCTCCATGAAATGAACTGCATCAATTCTATATTTGAATACAGTATATACGCTCTTCTCAACTTTGGAACACTGATAACCAGATCTTTACATCGTCAAGACTAGAAACTTGGCCGCCCTGGAGGCGAAGTTTCTTGGCATTGGGGTGGCCTTGGGCATAGGCGGCCAAGGTTTTGCGGAACTCGCGCATGGCGGTGTCCTCCCCTAAAAATTCAGCTAAATGCTCGGCGTGCTTCAGGATCGTACGGCTCTTTTCCGCTAAGGAAACCGCCGCGCCGCCAACCCGAACAGCATCAACAGCACCATCAACATCACCATCACCATCACCATCACCAACCAATTCTCGGAACAGCCAAGGGTTGCCTTGGGCGGCGCGGCCGACGGACACAGCGTCGGCGGACGTTTCCAGAAGGCACGCATCGGCCGACGACGCGGAAGTGATGTCGCCATTTGCGACGAGGAGGACCCGGTGGCGGAGGGCGGCTTTGGCCAGCGAATCGTGCGCGCGAGAAATGACGCCCCAGTCGGCTTGCCCGCTGTAATACTGGTCCCGGTAGCGCCCGTGGATGGTGAGGATGTCCGCGCCAGCCTCGGCGAGTTTGACGGCCAAAGCCGGAGCCACCTCCTCATCCATGGCGAAGCCGCGGCGGATTTTGCAGCCCAGCCAGTAGCCGGCGGGATGGAGAAGGGTAGCCAGGCGGCGGACGATCTCGGCTGCTTTTGCGGGCGTGTTTAGGAGGGCGGAACCGGCGCCGGTTTTCACAACTTTGGGCACCGGGCAACCCATGTTGAGGTCGATCCCGACACAAAGAGAGAGCACGGGGTGCGAAAGGATTTGGTCGGCCGCGAAGAGGAAGTCCTCGGGCTCGGAGCCGAAGAGCTGGATGAGCACGGGGCCTTCTTGAGCAAGGTCAATGGCGAGGTAGCGCCAAGATTTTTCGTAGCCGCTGTAGCGGATGCCGGCGGCGCTGACGAGCTCCGTGGTGCCGAGCAGGGAGCCTTCCTTGTGACAAATCTGCCGAAAGGGCAGGTCAGAATAGCCCGCCAAAGGGGCAAGGAAGGCCAGGCGTTTGGCCCGGCCTTGTGGATTGATTTTGTCTGTAAATTGATCTCGAAACAAGGGTTTTTCCACCTTTTCTAGGGGCGGCGCATCAGCTGGCGCATCATGGCCGAGCACCAAGCGTCGCACCGGGAGCCCAAACGAAGCCAAGCGTCGCCCCAAGCCCACCTA
>CAZCLL010000010.1:16923-29657 GCA_964499555.1 uncultured Fastidiosipila sp. | reverse complement strand
TTTCCTATCCTCGCCCATTCCTTTGAAACTTTTCACGGGATCAAGCAAAGAACCCTGTAATCATAAATCTTTCTCCTTTGCGTATGCTAGAATAGTCGTGAGAGGTTTTCCTCTCACTTATGTACCTACTTCTTTCGAGTGTTACGGTACGTGAGCATTGCGATCACCAGTTTGGCTAGCCTGATTAGAAGTGTGGCTGTCTCACTGGTGTATTTTATTATATCTTACTGGCATTGGTTTTCGTATGGACTGCCATCTCCGTGGGAAAAATAAAGTGCCATGCTGGATACAGGCATGGCACTTTGGTTTGGAAGTGTGTGGATAATCAGTTGAGATCTGTGGTCCAGCCGAAGCTGTCCTCAACTTTGCCGTATTGGATGCCGGTCATGGCATCATATAGGCGTTGGCTGATGGGGCCGATCTTGTTTTCGTTTAAGATGTAGTTGGTGTCGCCGTAATGTAGTTCGCCGACTGGAGAGATGACAGCTGCAGTACCTGTGCCGAAGGCTTCACTCAAAGAGCCATTGGCAGCGGCTTCGATGACTTCTTCCATGGAGACTAAACGCTCTTCGACGTCATAACCCCAAGATTTCATCAGTTCAATACTGGAGCGTCTGGTAATGCCGGAGAGGATGGAACCCGTGAGTTTGGGTGTGACAATTTTCCCGTTAATCACGAAGAAAACATTCATGGAACCCACTTCTTCGATGTACTTATGCTCTTTGCCGTCGAGCCAGAGAACTTGGACGAAGCCTCTTTCGTGAGCGATTTCTTGCGCTTTGATGGAAGCGGCGTAGTTGCCAGGGGTTTTTGCCTCACCCGTGCCGCCTTTGACTGCACGGACATACCTCTCTTCGACATAGATCGGGACTGGTTCCAGGCCTTGCGGGTAGTACATCCCGGATGGTGAGAGAATGATCATGAAACGGTATTGCTCGGCGGACTTAACCCCTAAATAGGGATCCATGGCGATGATGAAGGGGCGAATGTAAAGCGACGTGCCTTCGGAATTCGGAACCCAATCTTCTTCAATTTTCAAAAGTTTCTTCAGGGCGAAGACACAGAAATCTACGTCGATGGGCGGGATGTCCATGCGCTCATTGGAATGGTTGGCTCTTTCGAAATTCAGGCGAGGGCGGAAGAGACGAACGGATCCGTCGGGCTGGCGGTAGGCCTTGAGCCCTTCAAAAATCGCCTGGCCATAGTGGAAAACCATAGCTGAAGGCTCAATTTCCATGGTCCCGTACGGGACAATGCGCGGGTCATACCAGCCTTGTTTCGCTTCATAGTCCATCACAAACATGTAGTCTGTGAAAATATGGCCAAAGCCGAGTTTCGACTCGTCTTGTGGTTTCTCTTTTCGTTCCGTGCGCTTAGTAAATGTGATTTCCGGAAACACGTCTTAATCCTCCCTTTACCCTCTACGATCTTTGCTAAACATTTCCCGTTATTATAGACGTTCCTCTAGCGAGGAACAAGAAAGGGCCTTCGCATAAGTTCTAAAGCATGCGTGGAACTTCACGTTTTTACGTACCTTCTTCTTCCGATTTTTTCTGCTATCATCGTAAGGGATTGCTACGAGAAGGAGAAACTATGGCAGAGAGGCTTTTTCATCTACAAGCCGGCTACAAACCTACCGGTGACCAGCCGGAGGCGATTCGTGAATTAACCGACGGAATCATACACGGAGATAAGGCGCAGACGCTCTTAGGGGTCACAGGATCCGGTAAGACCTTTACGATGGCGAATGTCATTCAGAATGTCCAGAAACCGACCTTGGTTATTGCCCACAATAAAACCTTGGCCGGACAGCTCTGTGAAGAATTTCGTGCGTTCTTCCCGGATAATGCCGTGGAATATTTTGTAAGCTATTACGATTATTATCAACCGGAAGCCTATATCCCCGGGACAGATACCTACATTGAGAAAGACTCCTCGATTAATGACGAAATCGACCGCATGCGCCACTCGGCAACGGCTTCTTTGCTTGAGCGGAGAGACGTGATTGTTGTGGCTTCCGTTTCGTGTATTTATGGTTTGGGTGACCCGGAAGATTATAAGGAGATGATGATTCATCTTCGCACGGGGATGACCATGGATCGAGATCTGCTGATTGAGGAGCTGGTGCGGCTTCAATACAGTCGAAACGATTATGAATTGAAGAGAGGTACTTTCCGAGTTCGCGGGGACAGCCTGGATATTCACATGGTGAATACAGACGATACTTTCCTCCGGGTGTCTTTTTTCGGTGATGAGATCGATAAAATGGTGGAGATGAATACCTTGAGCGGGAAGGCGATCGCCGGCCGAAGTTACATCAATATCACCCCGGCGAGTCACTATGCGACTACGGATCTCAAAATGAAACGGGCTATTGTGTCCATTGAAGCGGAGCTTGAAGAACGCTTAGCTGTCCTTCGAGATGAAGGGAAGATCGTCGAGGCGTATCGCCTAGAGCAGCGGACTCGTTACGATCTGGAAATGCTCCAGGAAACGGGCTTTACGAAAGGGATTGAGAACTATTCTCGTCACCTGAGCGGTAGGCCGGCTGGGAGTATGCCGAATACCTTGATTGATTTCTTTCCGGATGATTTTCTCTTGATGATCGATGAATCGCATCAAACGGTTTCGCAAATTGGGGCGATGTATAACGGGGACCACTCGCGGAAACAGTCGCTGGTCGATTTTGGCTTTCGTTTACCTTCGGCTTTTGATAATCGTCCACTGCGTTTCGAAGAGTTTGAAGAGAAGATCAATCAAGTGGTCTTTGTGAGTGCGACACCAGGGAAATATGAGAAAGAACATGCTGTACGTGAAGTGGAGCAGGTGATTAGGCCTACCGGCCTCATTGACCCGCAGATTTCGATCCATCCGATTGAAGGGCAGATTGAGTATCTGATTGGTGAGATTAAGCGCACCATTGAACGGGGCGAGAGAGCCATGGTGCTGACGCTGACCAAGCGCATGGCCGAAAACTTTACAGAGTTCTTAAGCGGGAACGGCCTTCATGTGAAATACCTGCACTCGGATATCGTGAATGAGGAACGTTTGGCGATTTTACGTGATCTCCGCAATGGGAAATTTGATGTCTTGGTGGGGATCAACCTCCTTAGAGAGGGCTTGGATCTGCCGGAAGTGTCTTTGATTGCCATCTTGGATGCCGATAAAGAAGGCTTCCTTCGTTCGACCACCTCACTGATCCAGATCATAGGGCGTGCGGCTCGAAATGTTCATGGGCATGTCATTATGTTTGCGGATGAAGTGACAGACTCCATGTTTCGAGCGATTGAAGAGACGAACCGCAGACGAGCAATCCAGGAAGCTTATAACCAAGAGCATGGGATTGTTCCGAAGACGATCTATAAGGAAATTCGCAATACCTTGGATACCTTCGAGGAGATTGTGGGTGAAGAAGGCATCGAAACGATTGCAAGACCCGGGGAGAAGGTCTCGTTCAAGGAACAGATTGCCCAGATGAAGCCGGTGGAGCTTGCCAAATTGGTATCTCGTCTGGAGCGCGAGATGAAACAAGCGGCTTCAGACCTGGAATTCGAGCAGGCTGCCGAGCTTCGTGATCTGATGATTTATGCGAAAGGACGTCTTTCTGCCTAATTTCTCCATTTTGCGTAAACTCTTGCTCAGTAAATGGTACAATCATAGTATATTGTCCTGAATCAAAGGAGGGTAGACACATGGTCGACTACAAGAAGGAATATGAACTCTGGTCAGAAGATCCTTATTTCAGTGAGCAAACTCGCAGTGAACTAGCTGCCATCAGAGAAGATGATGCTGAAATTTTTGATCGCTTCTATCAGAACTTGTCTTTCGGGACCGCCGGCTTGCGCGGTGTCCTGGGAGCCGGTACGAATCGGATGAATGAGTACACGGTTGCTCAGGCAGCTGAGGGCTTCGCCCGTTACCTAGACACCTTAGGAGAAGAAGCGAAGAACAGAGGCGTTGCGATCTGCTTCGACTCCAGACATCGCTCTGAAGAGTTTGCGCATATGTCCGCTTCGATTTTGGCGGCACATGGGATCCGTTCCTACTTAATGGATGAACTCCGCCCCGTTCCAATGCTGTCCTACACCGTAAGGTATTTCAACTGCATTGGCGGCATCATGGTGACGGCCAGCCATAACCCGGCCAAGTACAACGGCTATAAAGTCTATGGCGAAGATGGGGGTCAGCTCCCACCCGATGCGGCAGACTTAGTCGCCGCCGAAATGGCAAAGATTACGGATTACAGAACCCTGCGCTGGGAAGACCTAGAAGATGCCGCATCAACCGGCCTCATCTCCATGGTCGGCCCGGAAATTGACGACAGCTATCTTGCTTATCTCAAAGACATTAGTATTTCCTCGGACGCCGTTTCGCGTCACAAGGACATGAAGATTGTTTATACACCACTTCATGGTGCCGGAAATAAACCGGTCAGACGGATTCTGAAGGAAATTGGTTTTGAGAACGTTCTGGTGGTTCCAGAACAGGAGAAGCCAGATGGTGCCTTCCCCACAGTGTCCTTCCCAAACCCGGAAGAGCGTTCCGCTTTGCAACTGGCCATTGACTTGGCTGCGAAAGAAGAGGCGGACCTCGTCATTGCAACCGATCCGGACTCCGACAGAACCGGCTTGGCGGTCAGGATGCCCTCCGGGGACTTCGAAGTCATGACCGGAAACCAGATTGGTCTTCTGCTCATGGACTACATCTTGTCAGAGAAGAAGAACCGCGGGAATTTGCCAGACAAGTCATTTGTTGTCACGACGATTGTTTCTTCCAGATTGGTAAAGAAGATTGCCGAGGCCTTCGGTGTGGATATGTTCATCACGCTTACTGGCTTCAAGTTCATCGCTGAACAGATTAAGTTGCATGATGAAGATGGCGACATGCACTTCCAATTCGGGTATGAAGAGAGCTTCGGCTATTTGGCCGGGACGAAAGTTCGCGACAAGGATGCGGTCGTTGCCAGCATGCTCTTAGCCGAACTCGCAGCGGTCTGCGCCGACTCCGGCGAGACCCTCTATGACCGCATGCAAACGCTCTATCAGACCTATGGCTATGCGGCGGAAAAGACGATCTCAGTCTATTCTGAAGGGGCGGAAGGACAGGCGAAAATTGCGAAGGCTATGGAGGCTTTGCGCAAGGATAAATCTCCGGAAATTGCTGGCATCAAAGTCCAGTATATTCGCGATTACGAGACGAAAGAACGCCTCAATACCCAGACCGGTGAAACCGATGCGATCGATATCGCTAAGTCCAATGTTTTGCTCTATGAACTCAATGAAATGGATTGGATGTGTGTCCGCCCCTCGGGGACAGAGCCGAAAATCAAGATCTACTTCGGTTGCTATGCACCGACAAGCGAAGCGGCACAAAAAGAGCTTGAATCCGTTGAGAGTCGTTTCAGAACCTATGTTGAGTCTTATCTCTAAGGTAAAGCCCCTTTAAATCAACACATGTGCCCTGTCCTCCTATGAAGGACAGGGCATTTTTCAACAAACGAATCGAGACAGAATCGCAAGATTTCGTTCGTACAACAGAAGGCCCCTTGTGCTAAAGTGAGGAGACTTGTTTCACGGAGGTTAGCACTTGGCTTTTACCCATTTACATTTACATACCGAATACAGTCTTTTGGATGGAGCCAACAGACTGAGAGACCTACCTACGAGGCTTCGTGAGTTGGGACAAGAGGCTTGTGCAATCACGGATCATGGCGTGATGTACGGCGTCGTGGATTTCTATCAGAGCATGAAGAAAGAAGGCCTGAAGCCCATTATCGGGGCTGAAGTCTATGTTGCCCCGGAAGGACGTCTCATCAAGGAGAAAGGGTCCTCGTACGGACACCTGATCCTCCTGGCCGAAAACAACGAAGGCCTGAAGAACTTAAACAAAATTGTATCTCAAGGCTTTATCGATGGTTTCTACTACAAACCCCGTGTCGACTATGAGATTTTGCGAGCCCACAGTAAGGGCTTGATCTGTCTTTCTGCCTGCCTCTCCGGGGAAGTCCCTCGAGCGCTCTTGCAGGGAGACCGGGCTTTGGCGAAAGAAAAGGCGATTCTCTACCGCGAGATCTTCGGGCCTTCGAACTACTACTTCGAAGTGCAAGCGAATCAGATGCCAGAACAGATGAAGGTGAATCGCGAACTGCGCCTATTGGGGCAGGAGCTTGCTATTCCGCTGGTTGCGACCAATGACGCCCACTATCTGAAGGACGGAGATGCGGCCTCGCACGAAATTCTCCTCTGCATGCAGACCGGGAAACGGCTTAGTGATCCGGATCGGATGCGGATGGGCTGCGATAATCTCTACGTGAAGTCGGAAGAGGAGATGCGCCGCGATCTGCCAGATTACCTGGATGCGATCGACAACACCCAGGTCATTGCCGCACGCTGCCATGCGGAGCTTGACTTCGATACGATTCACTTGCCGGCCTTTGATGCGCCAGGCGGGCAGGATAGCCCGACTTTTTTACGTGAAGAATGCCTACGTGGTCTCCGGAAGCGCTTGGAACTTCCGCACAAGAGCCCCGACCAAGCGTATTTTGAACGCCTGGATCAGGAACTTTCGGTCATCATCAATATGGGCTTCACCGATTACTACCTGATCGTGTGGGATTTCATTCGCTATGCCAAGGAAAAGGAGATCATGGTGGGGCCGGGGCGCGGTTCCGGAGCGGGGTCTTTGGCCGCCTACGCCTTGGGGATTACGAACATTGATCCTTTAGAGTATGGTCTCCTCTTTGAGCGTTTCCTCAATGTCGACCGCGTGAGTATGCCGGACTTCGATATCGATTTCTGCTATGAGCGCCGCCAGGAAGTCATCGACTACGTGATTCGGAAGTACGGGCAAGAGCGGGTGTGCCAGGTGATCACCTTCGGTACCTTAGCGGCCAAAGCCGTCATCCGCGACGTTGGGCGAGTCTTAGACCTGCCTTTTTCTGAGACAGACAAGCTCAGCAAGTTGATCCCTTATGATCTAGGGATGACTTTGGATAAAGCGCTGGAGGTCAATCCGGAACTCAAGCAGCTTTATGAGACGGACGAGACGGTTCGGAATGTCTATGACACCGCCCGAAAATTAGAGGGGATGCCCCGCCATGCCTCGACGCATGCTGCTGGGGTCATTATCTCCAGCATCCCGATCACGGATGTGGCGCCTTTGGCCAGAAATGATGAGTCCCTAGTTGTCCAATATGCGAAAGAAAATATCTCTGACTTGGGCCTTTTGAAGTTTGACTTCCTGGGCCTTCGCACGCTCACGGTTCTTCGAGACACCCGGGATATGGTGCGCGAGAATTATCAGAAGGATATTGATTTCGATCGCCTGCACTTAGATGATCCGACGATTTACCAGATGTTGGCGGAAGGGGATACGGCCGGTGTGTTCCAGCTGGAAAGTTCGGGGATGACGAGCTTTATTAAGGAGCTGAAACCAGAGAATTTCGAAGATATTATCGCTGGCATTTCGCTTTATCGGCCGGGTCCGATGGAGCAGATTCCGCGTTTCGTGAAGGCGCGGCATGACCAAAGCTCGATTCGCTATGCGCATCCGCTCTTGGAACCCATCCTGAAGGTGACCTATGGCTCGATTGTCTACCAGGAACAGGTGATGCAGATCGTCCGCGACTTGGGCGGCTTCTCTATGGGACAAGCAGATATTGTGCGCAAGGCTATGTCCAAGAAGAATCCGATCTTGCTGCAGAACTATGAAGAACTCTTCATCCACGGTGGCCAAGATGAGAAGGGCAGACCGGTGGATGGCTGTGTGAAGCGCGGCGTTTCTGAAGAAATTGGCCGCGAAATCTATCAGCAACTTCTGGCATTTGCGGGCTATGCCTTTAATAAGTCGCATGCGGCTTCCTATGCGGTTGTGGCTTATTACACGGCCTGGCTCAAGTACTACTACCCTAGGGAATTTTTTGCAGCGATGCTGAATTCTTACTTGGGTGACCTGGGCCAAGCGGCGAATTATGTCCAGGTATGCAAGAACATGAATATTACGATTCTGCCCCCGGATGTGAATCATTCTTTTGCCCGTTTTACGACAGAGGATGGGGCGATTCGTTTTGCCTTGGGTGCCGTCAAGAATGTGGGGACTTCGCAGATCCGTGCGTTGGTGGAAGAGCGGGAACAACATGGTTTGTTTACGGACTTTGGCAACTTCTTACAGCGGGCCTTTGACTTGAATCTTTCACGTAAAGTGATTGAAAGTTTGATTTATGCCTCCGCCCTTGATACTTTCGGGGAGAAGCGCTCCCGCATGATGGGAGCCGTTGACCCTTACTATGATATTTTGGCGCAGTCTCGGAAAAATCACATGCAAGGGCAGGTGTCTTTCTTCGATATGGGCGCCAGTGAAGCGATGGAGATTGCGGAACCGGTTTTCTTAGAGGTCGAGGAGTATTCCAGACAGGAACTGCTGGCAAAAGAGAAGGAGATGCTGGGGATCTATGTTTCAGGTCATCCTTTGGAAGACTACAGCCAGCGCTTGGCCAAAGAAGGCTTCACTTCGGCTGCGGAGCTTAACCCGGAAGTGAAGGCGGAGGACGAAGAGCTAGGCGAGACCTTCCACTTGGCAGACCAGATGGAAATTCAGATGGCCGGCATGTTAACAAGAAGGCGGAATGTAACGACGAAGAAGAATGAACTCATGTCCTTCTTGACGATGGAAGATATGACCGGGCAATTTGAATGCGTGATCTTCCCCAGAGTGTTAGAACAAGTCAGTGCCTTGGTTCGCGAAGGCCGGGTGCTGGCGCTTCGCGGTCGGGTGAGCCAGAAGGATGACTTCCCGAATAACCTCATCGTCAATGAGGTGGAGCAGATGCCTAGAGATGGGGAAACGTGGCCTGAAGGTAGTATCTTCTTGACGTCCAGACCACAAAAGAATGGCTACGCAAAAGAGGCTTCCCCTAGGCAGGCGATGCCTGAAATCCCGCCTAGCGTAGAGGCACCTCAGGAGGAGGAGACGGTGGAGCAGGCGGCTTTGGCTAACGAAAGGCAGCAAGCGAGACTCGTGATTAAAAGACCAGAACGATCGGACGCACCACTGTCCGCGAGTTTTCTGGCGCTCTGTGAATTCTGGCGAGGGGATACACCGATTGCCATCTTCTTTGAGGGCGACGAAAAATTTGTGGAATTGGCAGGAATTGGCATCGAAACCTCCCCCTTGTTTCTCCACGCACTCGTGGAACGTTATGGTATAAATAATATTTGGATCGGTACGTAATCTGGTTCAGCATTTTTCGCAAGAAGAAAGGTAGGTCTAGGAGGCAACATGGAGCTAGATCAAATTGCACCAAAGATACGCAACATCGGCGTTCTCACGAGCGGCGGTGATGCACTGGGAATGAATGCAGCGGTCAGAGCGGTGGTTAGAGCCGGTCTGCACCATGACTACCATATGTTTGGCATTCGCCGAGGCTATCATGGGCTTTGGCGTGGCGATATTTCGGAACTGGATGCTTCGGATGTGTCCGGGATTTTGGCTAGAGGGGGGACTTTCCTCATGACGGCTAGAAGTGCGACCTTTAACACACCAGAAGGCGTGAAGAAGGCTCGTGAGATGGCCCATGTTTTCGGCCTGGGAGCTGTGGTTGTGATTGGCGGCGATGGGTCGTTTCGCGGGGCGAGAGATCTGGCGAAGGCTGGCCTGCCGGTGATTTGCATTCCTGGCACGATTGATAATGATATTGGCTGTTCGGATTACACCATTGGTTATGATACCGCGATGAATACGGCGATGGAAGCGATTGATAAACTGAAGGACACAGCTTCTTCGCATGAACGTTGCTCGGTAATCGAGGTGATGGGCCGTAGTGCGGGCTATATTGCCTTAAACGTCGGGATTGCGACCGGGGCGGAAGTGATTTTAATTCCGGAGTATCCTTATGACTTCGATCGTGATGTCGTGAGGCGCCTTCTGGAATGCCGCAATGCCGGAAAGAACCATTATGTGGTCGTTGTGGCGGAAGGTGCTGGCAGTGCGAATGATATTGCTGCTAAAATAACGGAAAAAACGGGAATTGAAGCCCGATCGACGATTCTGGGCCATATGCAGCGCGGGGGAAGCCCGACTTTGCGTGACCGGCTGGCGGCTTCGACGATGGGCGCTTTGGCGATCGATTGTATTCATGAAGGACGATTCAATCGGGTGATTGTGGAATTGAATGGTAGAATTACAGATCTCGACTTGGATGAAGGCCTAGAGATGACGAAGGCGATTGATTCGAAACGAGTGGAAAATGCAAGGATCATCGCGATCTAGAGGGACCTTGCAAGGAAGGATTTCGTAAGATGAAGTGGAGAGAGCAGATCACAATACCGAATATTCTGACGTTACTTAGATTTTTCTGCATACCGTGGATGGCGGTCGAGATTTACCGTTCGAAGGGGTATTCTCCATTGAGTGCCGGCTTGTTTATCGGAATTTGGTTGACGGATATTTTGGATGGCTGGATTGCCAGGCATTTTAATCAGGTGTCGGATGTGGGGAAGGTCTTAGATCCCTTGGTGGACAAGATTTTTCAACTGACGACGGCGATTATGATGTGCATTGTGGAGCGTTTGCCGCTATGGGTGCCGGTGACCTTACTGATCAAGGAACTTTTGATGGTGGCGGGGGGGATTTTCCTCTGGAAGCAGAAGGTGGTGGTCAGCTCTCGTTGGTATGGGAAGCTGGCGACGGTTCTTTTGGCTCTGGCCTTCGTCGTCTTGTTCTTCCTTCCAGCGGATAAGCTCTGGCTCAACCATTTCCTCTTCATCGTACCGGTGGGGATGTCGCTCTTCTCTTTGGTGAACTATGCGTACGGGGTCTGGAATCTTTATAAATCCGGTGCTTTAGCAAAACCGCTTGAAGATCGTTACAGAGACCCGAATAGCCCGATTTTCTAAAGGGAGCGAGAGTAAAGGAGACGATTTTGACCACCAATGAAGAACGGATGATTGTCCGTTCCCGAGAAAAATTAGAGTTCCCCCAAGTACTGGAGAACCTGGAACGCTTAGCGGTTTCCAGAGAAGGGCAAGAGCTTTGTAGGAAGCTCTTGCCTTCCTCTTCGTTGGAAGAAGCAAGACTTGGGCAGAAGGAAACGGCAGATACAGTAGAGGTGCTCTTGCGCCGCGGGCAAGCGCCTCTGCAGGGGCTTCATTACGTGAGGCCTTCCATTCGGCGTGCCCAGATGCAAGGGGCGGTTTTGGCCTGTAAAGACTTACTGCAAATAGGCAGTTTCTTGGAAGCGGTTTCTCGTCTGGCTTCTTTTCCACCGGAGAAGGCGGAAGAGGGGAGAGAGAATGCGTTTTACGATTTATTGCGTCACCTCTTGCCGCAACCTGGTCTGGAGCGAGATCTCTTGAAGAGCATCCTAGGCGAAGATGAGCTGGCGGATGATGCCAGTCTGGAACTTCTAAGGCTTAGGCAAGCGAAGCTCAGAAGCCAGGCACAGATCAAGAATCACCTAGATCGACTCTTGCGTACGGCTGGCGATGCCCTCCAGGAACAACTGATTACGATGCGGCAAGATCGCTATGTTTTGCCGGTCAAGATTGAGCATCGAGCGAAGGTTCCGGGCATTGTCCATGACACCTCGCAATCCGGGCAGACCCTCTTCATTGAACCCTTGATTGTGGTTGAAGAGAATAATAAGCTTCGTGAATTAGGGATTCAGGAGGCGAGGGAGATCGAGCGGATTCTGGCTATGTTTACGCAGCGGGTAGCAAGCGTGAGCCACGAGATCTTGGATGATGTGGATCTGCTGGCGAAAGCGGATTTTTTCTGGGCGAAGGCGCGCTTGGCTCGCCAGATGAAGGCGACCATCCCACTGCTGAATGATCAGGGGATCATCAACCTCAAAAAGGCCAGGCATCCCCATATTGATCCTACGAAAGTCGTTCCGATTGATTTCTATGTGGGGGAAGACTTCCGAACCTTACTGATTACGGGACCGAATACAGGTGGGAAAACCGTTTCTTTGAAGACCTGTGGGCTCCTTAGTTTGATGGCGGCTTCTGGTCTCCATGTGCCGGCGGCAGAGCATTCTGTTCTCTCGGTTTTCTCGAAGATTCTGGCGGATATAGGCGATGAGCAAAGTATTGAACAGAGCCTTTCGACCTTCTCCTCGCATATGCGAAACATCGTGACGATTACGGAAATTGTCGATGAGCGCTCACTGGTCTTGACGGATGAACTGGGGTCGGGAACCGATCCTTCGGAGGGGGCGGCTTTGGCCGTAGCCATCTTGGAAGACCTGCGCTCTGCGGGAGCGGTCACCGTCGCAACGACGCACTATAAGGAGCTGAAGGTCTACGCGCTGCAGACGGAGGACGTTGAGAATGCGGCTTGTGAGTTCGACGTGGAAACCTTGCGACCGACTTATAAACTCCTGATCGGGATTCCGGGGAGTTCGAACGCCTTTATTATTTCGCGGAAACTGGGGCTTCGCGAGGGGATCATCAAGCGTGCGGAGAAAGAGTTAAGCACGGAAGATGTGCAGTTTGAGAAGGTGCTGGCGGACGTGGATAAGTCCAGGATCGAGAGTGAGAAACTGCTTCGTGAGGCGAAGGAGAACCTTGCGATTGCGGTAAAAGCTCGGCGTGAAGCCGAGGAGGCGGAGGAGCGAATCCGGCAGAGCAAGCAGTCGATTCTGGAGGAGGCCAGGGAAGAGAGTCGCCGAAACTTACGACGGCAGACCCAGGAAATTGATGCCATGCTGGGGGAGATGAACCGCCGAATTCAGGCCG
>CAZCLL010000010.1:10211-16913 GCA_964499555.1 uncultured Fastidiosipila sp. | reverse complement strand
CTGTGGGGGATGGCGAGGCTTTGCGACAGCTGCTGCGTGGAGAGTTGAACCAGATCGAAAGTGAGATCGGCCGGGAGACGCTTGAGAAGATTAAGCAGCGAAAGCCGGGTTCTGAGAAAAAGACCTGGGAGATCGGAGACCTAGCCTATTCGCCGACGCTCGGCGTGGAAGGCCGAATTGAGACCGAAGCGGATAATAAAGGCAATGTGGTTTTGCGTTCGGGGCAATTGCAGATTAAGGTGCCGCTAGCAGGGCTGGTCGAAGCGGGGAACGCTCCGAAGAAGGAGAAGGCGAAATCTTCTCGTCAGGCCAAAGGGGATGCGGTTCGCACGTCGAAACGGCTTCATTTTACGTCGGAGCTCAACATCATTGGGAAGACAACGGCTGAGGGCGAAGAGATTCTGGCGAAGTACTTGGATGACGCAGTCCTTGCTGGTGCGGAGGCTGTGCGGATTGTGCACGGGAAGGGAACCGGTGCGCTCCGCAAGGCGGTGCAGGATTACCTAGCCCGTGATCCTAGGGTGGCGACTTTTAGGCAAGCTGCCTTTGGGGAGGGCGATGCCGGCGTGACGATTGCCGAGTTAAAAAGCTGAGTGATTTGCCCCTTCTTTTGTGCTACTATGGTAGCTAGCAAAGAGAAGGAAGGTTCGCTTATGAATGTCATGATTTATAAGGATCAAGAAATTGCCAGTAAGGCGGCTGCGACGATCATTGCGGCGCAGATTCTCCAGAAACCGAATTCTGTCTTAGGCCTTGCGACTGGAGGGTCCCCTGTATCGACCTACCGGAATCTGGTAAGACTTTATGAGGAGGGCATTATTTCTTTTGCAGATGTCGTCACGTTCAATCTGGATGAGTATGTAGGCCTAGCGAAGGATCATCCGCAGAGCTACTATACATTCATGGTGGAGAACCTCTTCAAGTCTGTGGATATTCAAGAGGAGCAGTACTTCATTCCTAGCGGGATCTCGGAAGACCCAGAGCTTGAGTGCTTCTTGTATGAAGAGAAGATTGAGGCGTATGACGGGATTGATTTGCAACTTCTCGGGCTGGGCGTGAATGGTCACATTGGTTTCAATGAACCTTCTGAGGTGTTTGAACCGACGACCCATATCGTGGATCTGACGCCGGAGACGATTGAAGCGAATGCCCGTTTCTTCACGTCGAAGGATGAAGTGCCAACTCAGGCGATCAGCATGGGGACGGGATCCATCATGAAGGCTCGGAAGATCTTGCTCCTGGCCTTTGGCCGGAATAAGGCGGAGGCGGTTGCGGCGATGGTCAATGGCCCGATTACCGGAAATTGCCAGGCTTCGCTTCTCCAAGTGCATCCGGATGTCACCATTTTGATTGACGAGGATGCGGGTGCTTTGTTATAAAAGAGTCTACCCTTTCTCTGCGGTAAGGCGAGCTGTGAACGTTTTCGTTTCGGTAGAGGAAGAGAGCAGAACAACAAGTTCATAGATTGTCCATGGTGAAACGGAGGAGTAGCTCCTGATCCCATCTTCAGAGAAGGCTCTCGCACCTCCTTAGGTGTGGCTGAGAGGAGCCAAGATGCGGAGGAAGTGAAGGTCGCTTGTGGAGTGGACAGCCAAGAAACCGGCTTAGGGAAGGTTTCAAGAGTGTTCGCGTCTTTGGTACAGGCTTTGTGCTAGGGGTCGCGGAAATTCCAGTGGTACCACGGAAAACAGCTTTTCGTCTGGAAACGGATGTGAGCTGTTTTTTTATTTTTGCGGAGGAAGAGGATGAAACGAGACATACCGGCGTCTTTTGTCCCACAAGATGTGGAGACAAGACTTTATGAGAACTGGGAGACTTCTGGCTATTTTCACCCGGAAGTGGACCCCGAAAAGAAACCTTACACAATTATGATGCCGCCCCCGAATATTACGGGCCAGCTTCATATTGGGCATGCCTTAGATTCCACCTTACAAGACATCTTGATTCGTTGGCGTCGTATGCAGGGCTATCAAGCACTTTGGCTTCCGGGTACAGACCATGCGTCGATTGCGACGGAGGCAAAGATCGTAGAGTCGATGAAGGCGGAAGGACTAACGAAGGCAGACCTCGGCAGAGAGGGCTTCTTGGAGAGAGCCTGGGCTTGGCGCGACAAGTACGGTACGACGATCACGAAGCAACTTCGGAAAATGGGCGCTTCCTGTGACTGGCAGCGTGAGCGTTTCACGATGGACGAAGGGCTCTCGGATGCGGTTACCGAAGTCTTCTTGAAGCTCTATCGTAAGGGTTTGATCTATCGCGCGAAGCGCATGGTGAACTGGTGCCCGAATTGCAATACTAGTATTAGTGATATTGAAGTGATTTACAAGGAGGAGGACAGCAAACTCTGGAATCTCTCCTATCCCTTAGAAGATGGCTCAGGTGCTGTGGTAGTTGCGACGACAAGACCGGAAACTATGTTGGGGGATACCGCTGTGGCTGTGCACCCAGATGATGAGCGGTATAAGGCTATGGTCGGCAAGTACTTGATTCTGCCTCTCGTGGGACGCCGAATCCCGATTATCGCCGACGACTATGTCACGTCGGATTTCGGCACCGGTTGTGTGAAGATCACCCCGGCTCATGACCCGAACGACTTCCAAATCGGTGAGCGCCATGGTTTACCCTTCATTGAAGTGATGAATGAGCGTGGCGTCATGAATGAGGAGGCGGGTGTGTACGCCGGGCTCAGCCGTGAAGCCTGCCGGAAACAGATTGTCAAGGATCTGGAGGCTTGTGGTGCCATGCATTCCATTGAAGACTACCATCACACGGTTGGCACCTGCGAACGCTGCGGCACGATCGTGGAACCCCGAGCATCTTTGCAATGGTGGGTGAAAATGGAGCCTTTGGCCAAACCGGCGATTGAAGCGGTGGAGAAGGGGGACACTCGTTTCGTACCAGCACATTTCGAGAAGACCTATTTCAATTGGCTCAATAATATTAAGGATTGGTGTATCTCCCGTCAGCTCTGGTGGGGACATCGGATTCCGGCCTGGTACTGTCAGACGGAAGGTTGTGATCATGTGGCGGTGGGCCGAGAAGCCCCGGCTACTTGTCCAGACTGTGGTGGCCAGACCTTCGTGCAAGATGAAGATACTTTAGATACTTGGTTCAGTTCGGCACTCTGGCCGTTTTCTACCTTAGGTTGGCCGGAGAAAACCCCGGATTATGAGTATTTCTATCCGACGGATACGCTGGTTACGGGCTACGACATCATTTTCTTCTGGGTTGCCCGCATGATCTTCTCTGCGCTGGAACAAACGGGTGAAGTGCCGTTCCAAACGGTCTTCATTCACGGCATTGTGCGTGACAGCCAAGGGCGGAAAATGTCGAAATCGTTGAATAATGGTGTGGATCCTCTGGAAGTCATCGCCAACTACGGGGCGGATTCCTTGCGCTACTCTTTGGTGAGCGGAACCGCACCGGGAAACGACCAACGCTATCAGGAAGAACTGTTGGATTCGGGTCGTGCCTTCAACAATAAGGTTTGGAATGCCTTTAAGTTCGTAATGATGAATCTGGATGGGGAAGACTACCGAATCGACGAGGCGAGCCTACAGTTGGAAGACCGTTGGATTCTCACAAGAATTAACACCATCATCAGCGAAGTGACCAAGAATCTGGAGAATTTTGAATTGGGTGTGGCCTTGGCCAGAATTTATACCTTCATCTGGGAAGAATTCTGCGATTGGTATATTGAAATGGTCAAGCCCAGACTCTTCGACAAGAAGAGCCCAAGCCGTGGAACGGCTCAGGCCGTCTTGCTGCAGGTCCTGACAAGCGCGATGAAGCTCTTGCACCCCTTCATGCCTTTCCTCACGGAAGAGATCTACCAATACTTGCCGGGCCACGAAGAGAGCATTATGATCAGTGCCTGGCCGGAGGCGGAGGAAGCCAGAAAAGATCTGGATGCCGAAAAGAACATGAGCATCCTCTTCGATGCGATCCGCCACATTCGTCAGATCCGGACCGACATGCAAGTGTCACCGAAGAAGCGCGTGAAGGCGTGGGTAGTATCAGCCGACGCTACCGTTAGAGAGCACTTCCGGACGGCCGAAGCCTATCTGGAGCGTCTGGCCGGCATCCAAGGCCTAGAGACCTCGGAATCCGGTTGCGATGAGACCGCCGTTTCCGTTGTTTTCAGCAAGGGGACGATCTACATTCCCATGGACGATATGATCGATCCGGAAAAGGAACGCAAGAGACTCCAAGAAGAGGAAGCGAAACTCGTGAGCGACCTGGAGCACAGTAATAAAATCCTGAATAATCCGGGTTTCACCCAGCGTGCCCCAGCAGCCGTCGTCGCAAAAGAACAAGAAAAACGCCAAGAAATCGAAAACAGACTCCAAGCGACCAGAGAACGTCTAGAAACTTTGGCCACACTTTAGTAAGATATCACTTAGGAATGATCCAATTGCATTTGCAACCAAAAAGGAGATACGTATTATGCCATTAGTCAACACCAAGGACATGTTTGCGAAGGCTTATGAGGGCGGTTACGCCATCGGCGCATTCAACGTAAACAACATGGAAATTATCCAGGGCATCACCGAAGCCGGTAAAGAATTACAGGCTCCCCTGATCCTTCAGGTTTCGAAAGGTGCGAGAGCCTATGCCAACCACACCTACCTAACCAAGCTGGTTGAGGCCGCGCTAATTGAGACGGACTTGCCGATCGCGCTCCACTTGGACCACGGCGATAGCTTCGAACTCTGCAAGAGCTGTATCGACGGTGGTTTCACCTCCGTCATGATCGATGGTTCGAGCCTACCTTATGAGGAGAACCTCGAGCTGACTGCAAGAGTCGTTGAATATGCGCATAAGTATAATGTGACAGTTGAAGGCGAACTCGGCACGCTGGCCGGTGTCGAAGATGAAGTCTCTGTGGATGCAGAGGCCGCTTCTTACACCAACCCTGCACAGGTGCAAGACTTCGTGACTCGTACCGGCGTAGACTCCTTGGCCATCGCCATCGGTACTTCCCATGGTGCCTTTAAGTTCAAACCCGGCATGAAGCCCCAGCTTCGTTTCGACATCTTGGAAGAAGTCACCCAGAGACTGCCCGGCTTCCCGATCGTTCTGCACGGCGCTTCTTCCGTTGTTCCGGAATTTGTTGAGATGATCAATGCCTACGGCGGCAACATGCCTGATGCGATCGGTATCCCGGAAGAGATGCTGCGCCAGGCTGCTCGTTCGGCTGTCTGCAAGATCAACATTGACTCCGACATCCGTCTGGCCATGACAGCGACCATCCGCAAGTATTTTGCGGAGCACCCGGCGGACTTCGATCCTCGCCAGTACCTGAAGCCGGCTCGTCAAGCCGTGAAGGACATGGTTTCCCATAAGATCCTGAACGTCCTGGGCTGCAACGGCAAGGCTTAATCGCGTACAAATTTACATTAAAAAAACGGAGTGGCGACACTCCGTTTTTTATGCGCTCAGACGAGCGGGGTCAGCTCATTATCTTCGATATACGTCTGGATCTTCAGGTCATTTGCCTGCGAATCTTGTGGCAAGGTTTCGTGGAAGATCAGGTGAGACACCTCCGGTTTGACGCCTAGACGGTTCGGAAAGAGCACGCTCCCATAGCCTCGAGAAATGAAGTGACAAATCCCATGTATCGGGTGTGCTCCGTCCGTGAAGCCCAGGCGGCAGAGGACCTCGCTCCGAAGCATGGTAAATTCCAGGTGGAAGGGGAGGCGGATCTGCCCGCCGTGGAAGTGGCCACTCAGACAAAAGGCCCCCATTTCATGGTCCAAGGCCAAGATCGCATCCGGATTGTGCGCGAGGAGGATGCGGCGGCTCGGAGGGACTTCTTCGCCTGCAGGTAGGTCCGAGGAAAAGGCTGATTTCTTGGCCAAAGCCGCAGCCGTGTCCGCTCTCCCCAGCCGGATGTCTTCCAGGCCGAGGACTTGCCACCATAAGCCGTCTTCGGCTTGGACATTGAAATGCTCGTTAACCAGTAAGGGGTAGCCTGTTTGAGCGGCAATCACCGGATCCAGCCCCTCATCGTGATTGCCACGGATGGCGACAAAAGGAATCCCCTTATCGCGGCAGAAGGCTGCGATGCGACCGGTGATGAAGTAGGCTCCCTCGAGATCTCGCTCGCCATTTCCCATGTCACCGCCAAAAACCACGAGGTCGGGGGCTTTGGCCAAGATGAAAGAATAGAGGTACTCAAGAGGCAAGTGGTTTAAGGGGTAATGGTAGTCGCTGAAGAAAATGGCACGAAGCGTAGGGCTATCGCTGGGGCCAGGGAGCTCGTACTCGGTCTGCTCCGGTTGCTGCGGCTCCAGAAAAGACCTGGCTCCCAGCACAAAGCAGAGCAGAAGAACCAGGCCTATAAGGATGATCAGGAAGTTCGACATTAGCTGAATTTCCGTCCGGCGAGGTAGACATCTAAGACATCTAATTGCTCATTCGTGACGACGAAATCTGCGTCTTTGCCTACAGCGAGGCTGCCCTTGCGGTCAGCGACGCCAATGAGTTCCGCAGGGGTTAATGAGCCCATGCGAAGGGCGTCGCCTAAAGGAATATCCCAGCCGACACAGTTCTTCATATTGGTCCAGACATTGGAGGTAGAGCCAGCGATTGCACCGCTCTCGACGCGGGCAATGCCATCAACGACGTGCATGGGTTGGCCACCAAATTCATAGGTACCGTCACCCAGACCGGCGGCGCGTAAGGCATCGCTGATCAGCA
>CAZCLL010000010.1:5760-10201 GCA_964499555.1 uncultured Fastidiosipila sp. | reverse complement strand
GCGGGTTGGCGGGAGGTCAGTTGCGGCATGGCGTTGAAGCAGTGAGTCACGGATTTTGCGCCGGCCGCAATGGCTTGGGCGGCCTCATCGTAGGTGGCGTCGGTATGGCCTAGAGAAATGGCCACCTGATCGGAGAGGGCACGAATGAAGTCGACCGCACCTTCGGTCTCGGGGGCAATGGTTAGAATCTTGATCGGGAGATGGGTAACATAACGATTCATCTCCTCGATCGAGGCTGGTCTGACGTATTTTTCATTTTGGGCCCCGCGGCGGGTGGTGTTGATGAAGGGGCCTTCCATGTGGAAGCCCAGAAGGTCAGCACCGCTGACTTCTGGAGAAAGCTCGAAGACGGCTGCAATGTGCTCATAGCCCATCGTCATCGTGGTGGCTAGAAACGAGGTGACACCGTGTTCTGCCAGGTAACGGCTGATGACATCGAGCGATTCGGTGGAGGCATCCATGGTGTCTTTGCCCATGGCGCCGTGGACATGGACATCGACCATGCCAGGGGCTGCGATCTTCCCCTCCAAATCGAGGCTCTCTTCCCCGGGCAGCGGCGTGATGGCGGAAGGCGGCGCGATTTCGGTGATTTTGCCGTCTTGGATGCGCATGTCAAGCTCTTCTAGTTTGAAATCATGGGTGACAATCTTGCCATTTCTAACTAACATAAATATTTACCTCAACCCTCTTGCAAAGAAATGTGTATTTGGAATCATTATAACGAACAGAAGTCGGAGAGGATGTGGCAGAAGCTTGCCTCTAGGGTGAATTTTGCTCTGCATGGCGAGGGCTTCGGGCGGCACCTCACAAAACAATGCTATAATTCGTAGCAAACCTCAAATCTAGGAGATCAAAATGGCCACAAAAGAATTCAGCTATGAAATTATTAAGAACGTCGGCGTGCTTTCGACGAATAAAACCGGTTGGAACCGGGAAGTGAATGTTGTCAGTTGGAATGGGGCGAAGCCCAAAATTGATATCAGAGACTGGGCTCCGGACCACAGTAAGATGGGCAAAGGTTGCTCTTTGACGGCGGAAGAGGTATCCATCCTCAAGGAAATTTTGGAGGAAGAGGATCCTTATCAACTAACCGGCGAGGTCTAAGGACATGAATGACCGCATCACCGAAGCCGATGTGAAGGCGCTACGCGACAAGCTTCGAGCCTACAACGAAGCGTACTATGATCTCGATCAGCCGTTGGTCGACGATCAAGTGTACGACAAGCTCCTCAGGGACTTAGAAGAGCTGGAAGCCTTACACCCGGAATGGGCGGTGGAGGATTCGCCGACACGTGTCGTTGGTGGGCGGGCTTCAGCTGTTTTTTCCAAGGTTTCCCATGAAGTGAAGATGGAGAGCCTTCAGGACGTGTTCTCTTTAGGAGAACTGGAAGATTTTTTGCGTCGGACTTCAGCAGCGCTTGGCGATTCCCCTGAGTGGGTAGTTGAGCAAAAGATCGATGGTTTGTCGGTTTCTCTGGAATACAGAAATGGACTCTACTACCAAGGTTCTACTCGAGGTGACGGAAACATCGGTGAGGATGTTACGGAAAACCTCGTAACGATTGCCGGCGTGCCCAGGAGACTGTCCCCCGGTGCGCCATCAAGGCTTATTGTTCGAGGCGAAGTCTATATGACGGAGGAGAGCTTCCGGAAACTGAATCAAACCCAAGAAGACCAAGGGCAAAAACTCTTTGCGAATCCTCGCAATGCGGCGGCCGGGTCTTTGCGCCAATTGGATAGCAAGATCACGGCTAGCCGAGACTTATCCCTCTTTTGTTTCAATGTGCAACTGGTTGAGGGTCTTGAATTTTCGACGCACTTGGAGAGTCTGGACTTCTTAGAAGCCAATGGCTTCCCGGTGATTCGCCATTCCGGTGCGAAACGTTCTGCCGAAGAAGTCTTGGCTGAAGTCGAGAGAATCGGGGCGGAACGGGGGGCTTTGGCCTATGGCATTGACGGAGCCGTTGTGAAGATCAACGATCTGGCGATCCGCAGAGACTTGGGTTCAACCAGCAAATTCCCTCGCTGGGCTGCCGCCTATAAATATCCCCCGGAGCAGGTGTCGACCACCGTGGAAGATATTATTGTACAGGTGGGGCGAAGTGGGAAGATCACTCCGCTGGCGCTCTTGAAGCCGGTCACGGTGGCGGGTTCCACGATTAGTCGAGTCACCTTACATAACGAAGATTTTATAGAAGCGAAGGACATTCGCATTGGTGATCACGTCCTGATTCAGAAGGCAGGCGATGTCATTCCGGAAGTGGTTTCGGTTGACAAGAGCCTTCGCCCGGAAACGGCGGTGCCCTATGCAATGCCGACGCATTGTCCGGCTTGCGGTTCTGAGGTCGTGCGGCGGGAAGGCGAAGCGGCCAGTTACTGTACCGGCCTTGATTGCCCAGCCCAAAGGCTCCGTCGTCTCATTCATTTCACCTCAAGGGATGCGATGAACATTGAGGGCATGGGCCCTGCAAATCTGCAGCTACTCGTCGAAAAGGGCTACATCAGCCGGGTGAGTGATCTCTATCGCCTAGCGGAACACCGGGTTGATCTGGAACAGCTCCCGGGTTGGGGCGAGAAGTCGGTGACCAAGTTACTAGAGAATATTGAGCGCTCGAAACAGAACAGTTTAGAAAGGCTCTTGGGTGCTCTGGGGATCCCGCAAATTGGCACGGCAGCTGCTCGGGTGCTGGCTGCGTCTTTTCCGGATATGTGGGCTTTAGCCGATAGTTCGGTGGAGACCTTACAAGAACTTCCAGATATCGGACCTACGACAGCCTTGTCGATCAAGGCTTTCTTTGCCGGAGAGTCAAACCGTCACTTGCTGGAGGATTTGGCTTCGCTTGGCTTGAATATTCGTTCCACCACGTATCAATCAGAGACAGATCGTGCCAATGCGGATCTACCCTGGAAAGAGCTGAAGATGGTGGTAACGGGGACTTTGGCCAGCATGAGCCGAGGCGAGGCAGAAGAGAAAATTCGCGCCTTAGGGGCTGTTGCCCAAGGCTCCGTTTCGGCAAAAACCTCCTGCGTCATCGTTGGCGAGAAGGCAGGCAGTAAGGCCGATAAAGCCAGGAGCCTCGGGGTACGCATCTTGACGGAAGAGGCATTCTTGGCTGCTTTGGCCGACCCAGAAAGCCTAGGGCCGAAGGAGAACGGATGATCTACTTCATCGTGACAACCGGATTACTGGTCCTCCTGGCCATTTTTCTCGCTTACCTTTTCTTCAAGGCCTATGCCTACCATAAGGAACGGAAGTGGAAGAAGGCTTGGCAGTACTTTATTCCGACCCTCCTAGCCCTGGCGCTGGTTGCTCTGACTGCAGTCTCGGTCGGGCCGAGACTCTTCGACGGAATTGACCTTGCGGGAGGCCACTTGGATATTATTACGGCGGAGCTGGAAGATATTCGCTTCCCGATGACCGCAGTGTTTTCGAACGGTGCCGAGTACACGTATTCGCCACTTGAGAGTAAACTGGAAGAAGGGAAGTCCTATCTGGTCCGAGTCACACCCAGAACGCATATTGCGATTTCCTTCGAGCTACTGGAGAGATGAAGGTGAATTCGCCACAAGAGAGATGAAATGACAAGAGAGAGAAAATCAAGCCACATCTATCGCGTCATTGCGCTGCTGATTGTATTGGCGGGGCTTTGGTTTCTTGTGCGTTTCTTGTCAGATCGGGCGCAAGTGCAGACCTTGTCCTCGCTGGCGGCTTCACACTTGGAAGATGGCGACTTGGCCGACGCCGATCATTCGTACGACCAAATCTTGGCGATCGAAAGTCAGAATACTTCGGCGCTCCTCGGGAAGACGAAGGTGGCCCTTGAGACCGGCGATTACCAAAGTGCCGAGCAGTACCTAAACCGCCTGGAGGAGCAGAAGTTTGACAGCCCCGAGTACCGAGAGCTCCTCTATCACTATGCGCTCCTGGCCGGGGATTACGCACTCGCCGAGAGTTTGCTGGTCAGTGAGTCCTCCTATGAGCCCACGGCTTCCGAGTATCGCGCCATTATTCAAGGCCTTCTTACCGATGAGTTTTTTGCCAAAGCCGCCCAGACCGCCCAGCGCGCCTTAGCGGCTTTCCCGAATGATCCGGACTTACAGCTCGTAGGGTTTGATGCGTATCTAGCGAATGACGATGCCGACCTTGCGATCTCGCTTTATGAGCGAGGCCTGGTCTTGGAGGATCCTATGCGGCAGAATGCTTTGGCCAAAGCCTACGAGAAAAAGGGCTCCCTGGAGAAGAGTGTGGACTTGTGGGCGGCGTCTTTGGCCTACGACGTAAACCAGCCGGAGATCGTGGCGAAGTTGACTAACTACTATATCCGCGAGGGGGATGTGAAGTCGTACTGGGAGCTCCGACGGAAGCTCTTGGAGCGGAGGCTGGCGTTACCCCATGAGACGACGAATCTTTTCGGGAACCTTGCGGCGAACGTGCGCTACC
>CAZCLL010000010.1:0-5750 GCA_964499555.1 uncultured Fastidiosipila sp. | reverse complement strand
CGGGGCCTTGCTGCGGAGCAGAATGGCGTGATTTATTTCACGGATACGGAGGGGCGCGGCATTTACAGTGTCCGTGGTCGTGATTTGAAGGGGATTCGCCAGCTCTATGAGGGGCCGGTGGAAGGCCTGAATGTGGCCGGGGAGTATTTTTACTTTGTGTCGCCTTCTGACCGAAAGCTCTACCGTTTGCGGACGGATGGGACGGAGCTTGTGAAACTGTCTGAGCAAGATGCCTCAGCACCTTTGGTGTGGGGCAAGAGCTTGCTCTTTTTGGAAGGGGCTTCGAGTAGTCGGGTAATGAAGATCGACCTTTCTGCTTGGGAAAGCGGGGGAGATGGGGAGGCTCCTGAGGATCGTGACGCTCGTGAGGCAGGCGAGGCTGGTGAGCCGGTGGCGCTGACCAGGACGGCCGTGAAGCATTATGCTGCGGACGGGGAGTGGCTTTATTTTTGTGGCATTGGGAATAGTGGCTTGTTTCGGGTGCCTTTAGGGGGCGAGGACTCTGGCGCGGGTTCTGACGTGGTGTTGGAGGAGCAGATTGCGACTGGCAACATCAGTGATGTGGTTGTGGATGAATTCTCTAGGCTGTATTTTCTGCGCAATGAGGGGAAAGAAATTGTCAGTTCTGCGAATGATGGCTCGGATCTTCAGGTCTTGAGTGAAGAGCCGGCGGCCTACCTTACGTATGGAAACCGTAAACTATACTATGTGTCCTGGACGCCGCACAGCTTGTCGCTGACCGGACGGGAGAGCCAGACCTTAGCTTCGAATCTTTCCGAGGAGCTTTCGGTTTTGTCGGAATGGATTTTCTCGATTGGCTACGAAGCGGAAGGGGTCTTGCATCCCCAGATTTTCACCTTCCGTCCGGATGGCACCGAGTGGGCGATCCTGTCGATGGGTGAGTGATTTTGATTGCGGCGTGAATTGGGGGCGTTTCGGGAGCGAGTCGGCAGTGAATCAGGAGCGAGTCTAGGGCGAGTCGGCAGTGAATCAGGAGCGAGTCTAGAGCGAGTCGGCTGCGAATCAGGAGCAAGTCTAGAGCGAGTCGACAGTGAATCAGGAGCGAGTCTAGAGCGAGTCGGCTGCGAAATGGCCGCGTGAAAATTTCTTAAAAACTTCATTTCCTCTGCTGTACCCATTTGTCTTCTTAAGAAAAGCTTGCGAAGATAGGGGATGGAGGTGAGAAGATGCCAGACTATCCTTATGAGCAAGCGAATCAGGAAACGGATTCGGAGCCATCCGTTGAATTCTTTGTTTCTTCAAACAGTAGGGACGTGATGCGACGGCTAGCCGATATCTTGCGTAAGCAAGGGTATTTGGGCTTGGCTGACGGTTCAGGGCGGACAAAATACTATTTCGATGGGAGTCGAAATTTGTATGAAACGGTTTCTGAATTTCATGCAATTATGGCAGAGCAATCGTACGTTCCGCCAACAACGCTCGAAAGAGAGCAAGAAGATAAACGAAAGCAAGAGGCAGAACAAGCGGCTAGAGGAATCCTGAATCGGATTGGCATGAAGATGTCCTTGAAGGGCTACTTGTATTTGCTGAAGATTTTGCAGGCTTTGCTGTTGAGCGATGGAGTAGCATTGACTCCAGATAAGCATATTTATGGCCACCTGGAAGTGGTGTACCAGACCTCTCGAGACAGTATCGATCGAGCCATCCATTATGCTTTGAAGCAGTGTGGTTATCATGGGGCGAATTCAATTTTGATTCCTAAGCTTTTGGTCGAGGCTCGGGAGATCTTTGTGAAGGAACAAGAAAGTTATGGGAATATGCGTGGCGAGGGTTCTGGTGGTGAGAGTTCTGGTGGCGAGAGTTCTGGTGGCGAGGACCCCAGTAACGACGATGGGGAGTAGAAGAAGAAGGTGGGTGGCGGCGGCTTTGGCCGGTAACGGAAGAACGGAAGGCATCAAAAAAGCTGCCCTCGAAAGGACAGCTTCAGCTGGCTTGACCAGAAAATGAAATTAATTGACGCGCGACTTCAAGCTCTTGCCTGCTTTGAAAACAGGGGCCTTGGAAGCGGGGATCTGGATTTCTTCCTTCGTCGCAGGATTTCTGCCGGTACGAGCTTTGCGCTCTCTTACCTCAAATGTGCCGAAGCCAGTGAGGACAACCTTCTCGTTCTGCTCAAGAGCAGTTGCGATGGTTTCGAGGACAGCGTTTACAGCAACGTCAGAATCCTTCTTGTTAAGACCGGAGGCCTGTGCTACTGCCTCGATCAATTCATTCTTTGTCATAATGTTCCCTCCTAGAGATATTATGCGTAGATTATGGATTCAGATTTTTAGTGTGTCAATAGAAAGCCTAATCTAGCGGGCTTTTTGTCACATTGCTGAAATATATGATGGGGGTCACGTGGCGCACGTACAGAAATGCGTCAGGCGTGTTACAATTATTTTATATCAGGGGCATAAAATTAAGCCTGTTAGCGGGTATTGATTCGAGCCCGAGTAGTGAGGTGATGTGATGGTTACAAAAGATACTGTTATTGTTGATGTGTTGCGTATGGATATTAACGCAGCCGGGATTTTCATGGAAGAAGGTTTGCACTGTTTAGGTTGTGTGATGTCGACCGGCGAGTCGATTGAGCAAGCTTGTTATGTCCACGGCCTGGACGTTGATCACCTGATTTCACGTCTAAACGATTACCTTCGGCGCTGAAGAAGTTGCTGTTGAGGCGTAAGTTTCAGAAGTAACGAAGGATCGACGTTTCTGAGGCGGAAGTTTCAGAAGGATCGAAGAATCGATGTTACTGAGGCGGAAGTTTCTGAGGCGGAAGTATCAGAGGCGGAAGTTTTTGAGGCGGAAGTTTCGAAGGAACGTTTAGTGAAGACAGAAATGTCGCAAGAGGTAGGCTGTAAGGGTCTGCCTCTTTTGTTTGTTGGGCCGTTTGGTGAATAAGGGGTTTATTGTAGGCCGGCGAGCAGTCATATGGACTTGTTTTACCCGAAGAATTCGCTTAGGCTTAGTATCAAGCACGAGCTTCGCTTAGGCTCATCAAATTGAAAAAACATGGAAGAGGCTGTTGATCATGAGTAAGAGTAATCAGAGTGCGTTTCGTCTGGAGAGAGATTCGATAGGAGAGATGCCTGTTCCATCCCATGTTTATTATGGTGTACAGAGTCTTCGTGCATCTCTGAACTTTCCGATATCCAAGCACCCTATGCACGAAGTCTTGATCATGAACCTGGCTCGTGTAAAGAAAGCTTGTGCCCGGGCCAACATGACAACCGGAGAGATTTCGCCAGTGATCGGGCGTGCAATCGTCGCTGCTTGTGATGAAATCCTGAATGGTCACCTGCATAGCGAGTTCATCGTCGACGCCATCCAAGGCGGTGCGGGCACTTCCGCCAACATGAACGCCAATGAAGTCATCGCCAACCGAGCGATCGAGATTTTAGGCGGCGAGAAAGGCGACTATTCCGTCGTCCATCCCAATGACCACGTCAATCGCAGCCAGTCCACCAATGATGTTTTTCCTACAGCCGGTAGGTTAGCGACGATCGAACTTTTGCAGCCACTCATCCTCTGTCTTAAGCACCTGATCGAAGTTCAGGAGGCCAAAGCCGCCGAATTCCACACCATCTACAAGATTGGTCGCACGGAAATGCAAGATGCGGTTCCGATGCGCGTTGGGCAAGCCTTTTCTGCTGTCGCTTCCGCGCTTCGCCGCGACATTTCGAAAATCCGTGAAGCGGAACATTCACTTTATTATGTCAATCTTGGTGGTACAGCAATCGGCACGGGCATTAATGCCTCAAAAGCCTTCCGTTCAGCAGTTGTCCCTGAGCTTTCTCAGGTTTGTGGCGTAGAACTCATGTTGGCGCCTGACTTGATCGATGCTACGCAGAATTTAGATGATTTCATTGATGTTTCTGCTTCCATTAAAGGCTGTGCAGTCACGCTTAATAAATGGGCTTCGGATCTGAGGCTTTTGTCGAGTGGTCCTGCTACGGGTTTCAATGAGATGAATCTCCCGCCTGTACAAAACGGTTCTTCGATTATGCCGGGTAAAATTAATCCGGTTATCCCGGAAGCGGTGAACCAAGTTGCGTTTAATGTGATTGGTAATGACTTGACGATTACTATGGCTGCCTCCGGCGGTCAGCTTGAATTGAATGCTTTTGAGCCGGTATTGTTCTACAAACTTTTCGAGTCTCTCGACACCATGACTAACATTCTCAGCATTTTCGCGGATCAATGCATTGCTGGTATCGAGCTAAATGTTGCACACATTACCGAGCAGCTCGAGAGTTCGACCTATCTTGCAACCGTGATTTCACCGGTGCTTGGCTATTCAGTGAGTTCAGATCTGGCGAAAGAATCATTACGCACCGGTCGTTCCATGCGCTCTTTAATTCTGGAGAATGGTTTGATGACTGTGGAAGAATTGAGTGAGCTCAGTGACTTGGACAAGTTGTGCTAGGTGATGGCTGGGTTTGTTTGGGTTGGTTGGTTTGGTGTAGTTGGTTGGTTGTTGGGTGTTGGAAGTTATTGGTCTAGGCCTCATGAGTTCAATGATTGTGAGATTCCGGATTTAAGCAAAAATCAACACGATGATTGTGGTGGAGATACTTTTGGCTAGACTTTTGTTGTTCGCACGTGTTTTTTATTCTATCGTTTCGCAATTCGCTCTTCGCCTAATCATATATAGCAACAAAAAAGCGCCACCTTTTGGCGACGCTCTCATTAGCTTGTAGCTGTTGTGCTTACTCATTCTATTCTATTGGATGTTTTTACCTGCAAGCGCATTATTCTTATTCTGTTATCTTATTTAATCGGCATCTTCTAACTCATAATACGTTCTAAAAACAGGATCAAACGAACTGTCTTGCGGCTCAAATAAATATTCTTGTGGAATTCCTTTTGCAAAATTACCATCTGTTATGTAAACGATGAAGCCGATTTTTCCAGTTTCTTTGTCTTTGACTTTGTCGTACATTTGTATTAATCGATTATTTTTCATTATTCACTCTTTTCTAGTTAGACACGCTGTAACACTATGCAATCGTCTTTCGTTATCCTTAACGTTCCATATTGCATTGGTTTGCCTTGATGTTTCTATACCTAATTCAATCACTGCGTTATACTTGGTTGAACCAGGGTATTCTATTTCAGAGCAAATTAGTTCAGCATAAGATAGTCCCTTCCTGATGTCTCGATCAAATATTTCCTATCACCTTGATTATACCCTAGGGAAGTAAATAGTCCAGATTTCCAGGTCGCTTGTTTCGTTTAACAAATAGTTTTATAGTATAAAGTATATTAATTATTTCATCTTATACAAGTTAGGCCTTTGTCCCTGCAGGTTTATATTTTTCCCTCCTCGCTTCCCTCCTCGCTTCCCTCCACTCGGTGATATTTCAATGAGTAATCCTCCTTCCGGTGTTATTGTTGAATCTCAAGATTCCAGATTTAATCGAAAATCAACACGATGATTGTGGTGGCGATTGCTGTTTGAGTAGCTGGATTCCGGATTTAAGCAAAAATCAACACGATAATTATGGTGGAGATTGCTGTTTGGGTCTCTAGATCCCGGATTTAAGCAAAAATCAACACGATAATTATGGTGGAGATTGCTGTTTGGCTCTCTAGATCCCGGATTTAAGCAAAAATCAACACGATAATTGTGGTGGAGATTACTGCTTGGGTCACTAGATTCCAGATTTAATCGAAAATTAACACGATAATTGTGGTGGAGATTGCTGTTTGAGTCCCTAGATTCCGGATTTAATCGAAAATCA
>CAZCLL010000009.1:27640-29879 GCA_964499555.1 uncultured Fastidiosipila sp. | reverse complement strand
GCGGCAGGTGACGCCTTCCTCTTCTAGTTTCAGGCGAAGGACTTCTCTTTGGCCTTTCTTTGGCAAGGTTACACAATAGGCCTGCTAGGCCGACTCAAAACCAGCTGGGACAAAAGGCGGATCCAAAATATCTTGTAATTGGGCACTGTAAAAGGCCGCAAGTTCCGCGCGCCTCGAAGCCTCTGAATCCAAGTAGGCTTGATACTTCTTGAGTAGCGCCCCCGCTTCTAAGGGATGCAGATAGGAATTCAGGGCAGGGTAGGTAACGTTCTTTTCCACTTCATCATAGCGCGTCCCCAGCCAGCCAGAAATCTTCGGCATGAGTTCTTCATCATTCGTAAAAACCGCCGCCCCATCCCAAAAGCCGGCACCGTCGTCCGCGGCGAAAAAGACAAAATCCCCGCCGTGCCAAAACCTGGAATTTCTTGCCGACGCAGACTCCCGCCCAAGCCATCCGGCGAGATCTCCACTAGGAAAAGCCCATAGGTCTCACAAATCTTTTCCAAGGCCGGATAATCACAAGGCAAGCCGAAGGTATCGATCGATAACACCACACGAGCCCGTTTCTTCGCCTCGTACATCACTTGGCGAATCGCCTTTTGCAGTGACAAGACATCCAACGTAAAGGTCCTTGGATGAATATCACAGAAGACCGCCTCGGCCCCCGTCTGCAAAATCGGGCGCAGAATCTCCGCAGAGCCTACACATGGCAAGAAAACCGCATCATTCTCCCCTAGCTCCAATGCAGCGAGAACCGCGCTCAAGCCATCCGGCCAGGTTCTGCAGAGCCTCACATAGCCGCTGTGCACCTCTTCTTGCAGTTTCGTCTCCAGTAAGCCAATCGCCTTCGTCGATAAATGGCCATTCTCATCGAAAGAACGGTCTAAAGACTTTGTCCACTCCGCCTGCCACTGCCGAAAGCGCGCCTGATCCGCCGAAAACTCCATGCTTAGCTCTCCTTTTCCAAAAAGTTCGCAATCTCCAGGGCCGCTTGAGCCGCCGAAGACCAGGCCCATTGCAGATTGTAGCCACCACAGTCCCCGTAGACATCCAACATCTCCCCGCACACAAAAACGCCGGGATAACGCTTCAACGAGAGGCTCCCCTCGCGAAGTTCCTCGAACGCCAAACCGCCTGCTGTAACCTGTGCCTGCTCAAAACCATGAACATCTTCAACGGTGAAGGACAAGCAACGAAGGAGGTCTGGCAGCATGGCCCCTTCCTGCTTCGCGCGTTTCCACAAGTAATCTGCCAAGGCAAAGGGGAAGAGCGCCCGTAAGGCAGCCTGTTCGTCACCACCCAAGCTCTCCAATTGCGCTCGCCAGAACCCATCTGTCTTCGTAGGTGCCAGCCAGGGGAGTAAATCGAGACAAGCCACAATCCCCTTCCCCTGCCTCTGTGCTCTTGCGGCAAACGACTCACGCCAAGGGGCTTCCACTTGCTCGCCTAAAGTCTCTTTCGCCGTTTCTGAGAGCACGCCTCGAAACGTGTACGCATCTACTTCTCCTTCGCTAGCTCCGGCCAAAGCCGCCGCCACCACCGCAGAGACTTGCATTGTAGGGATACCGGAGAGGCCGGTTTTGCTGAATAAAATTTCCCCGGCATCGATACCTAAGACCTGCTTGTTTGTCGCATCTATTGCAGCTAGCGCAGCCCGGACACGCACGCCCGCTAAACGCTTCGGATAATCGGCTAAGGCAATCGTTGTCAGGGCAGGAAGCAGGGTCTTTATGGTCAAACCTTTCTTGGCCAAGAGCTGTAGCACACTGCCATCTGAGCCAAGGGCCGCTTGTGTCTTCCCGCCACTTGCCAGAAGGACGGCCTTAGCTTCTACTTCAAAAACTTGTTGGGAAATATCCCGAACACTCGGCCTCTTCTGCCCTTTTGCTTCCTCAAGTTGAAGATAGAGCCTTCCCTTCTTCACGGCGAAATCCGTCAGACGAGTCTCCGTATCGATTTCCACACCGGCTAGCTCCAGCTGTTTCTGAAGCACATCCAGAACCGACTCTGCGCGAAGGCTCATGGGATACACGCCATCGCCTAAAACGCGTAAAGGCAGGCCTAAGGAACGAAAATAGGCTTGAGAAGCTTCTGCCGGAAAGGCAGCCAGAATCCTCTCTACAGCCTCTAGATCCCCAGGGTGATAGCTCCGAAGATCCACCTCCACCGCAGAGAGATTGCAACGACCATTTCCGGAAGCCCTGCTTTTCTTACCTAGTTCCGCTTCCTTTTGACTGAT
>CAZCLL010000009.1:26339-27624 GCA_964499555.1 uncultured Fastidiosipila sp. | reverse complement strand
CCTCGAAACCCAAACCATGCAGAATTTTTTTGGATTTTGCTTCAAAAGAATAGCGGCCAAAATACCGCTGGCACCGCCACCGACAATCAGTAGATCATAGAGTTTCTTCTGGTGAGTACGTAAACCGCCCATCGTAAACGCTACACTCTCACATCTGTTTACGAGAACGCTTACGCAAACGAAGCATGCGAACCAGTTTATTTTCCGTGTCGCCTAGAAGGCCGAAGTGCTTTTGGATGCCGAGAGAGGTTTCACGAAAGGCCTTTTCGTCACCACTCAGATACTCCACTTCCAATTCACGACAAGGTTCTTCTAGCGTCCCTCCGGCCAAGTAGCCTTCATCAATCGAGAGGACCGCGTAGCTTTCGCCAAGATTCATGCGGCTCTCGTATCTCGTGACAGCCGTGTGCATATCTGAAAATAGCTCTTGATCCCCTAGGTCTTCCAGGAATGAAACGAGGTCTTGGGTCCCTTGCTCACTTCGCAAGAGTTCGATCACTTCCCTGAGGCTAATCGCCTTCTTTCGCAGTGGAAAATTCCATTCCAGTCGTTCCGACAAGGTGCCTTCCAGGCCGGCCGGTGCTTTGATCGTCAAAATCGTTAGCTCGTTTTCTTGGCGAACCCGTAAGGCGATCCCTGCTTCACTGAGACGCAAATCCGGAACTTCATAGTAAATCGCTTCCATATCGATCAAGCGCCAGGGTTCATGGGTAAAATCATCCCAGAAAGGATCCTGGCGAATCATTTCCGAATTTATAATGGAAGGAAGATAGAATTTGTACTCAATTTCCATGGTGCAACTCCTCCCTCGATTAGACGCGAATCACTTGCACGCTGTCTTCGGTAATCACCAATAAGTGACTTTCCGACAAGAATTTTTGTCTGACCACCGGGCTCTTACAGCTATAAAGATTGGCTTCGGTAATATTGTTTTGCCGAGCGATATACACATGATCATCTTGAGCAACCGAAATCAGGCCATAGCCCGTCGTCAAAGCATACATGTCATTGCCAAAGGAAATACCGCTCCCGGCATTTCCCCGATCTGCATTTCCTTGTTCACTTATCGGGAAAAAGTAGAGTGATGGCGCTTCACCCGCAATCGGAGAGGCAAGGAGGGCTAGGCCGCTTTGGCCGTACGCCGTTTCTTGGATCACATCGAAGGTCAACCAGGGCTCAGAGGAAGCGTCCTGGTTCTTGAGGACCTGCGTAGAACCCACCGCTAAAACCAAGTCATTCCCAGAGGGGTAGAGTAAGGGATAGGCCGCATTTCCGTACAAGCTAA
>CAZCLL010000009.1:19588-26329 GCA_964499555.1 uncultured Fastidiosipila sp. | reverse complement strand
CGCTTGATCTAGAAGATCGATTCGAGTCAGATAGGGCTTCAGAATCGCTCCATCTGTGTTCAATAAACTCACATCGATCTTCTCATTATCTGGCGTAAAAGCCATGGAAATCACGTAGCCAGAACGCAGGCGATCGCGAACGCGCCAATCCAAAATATGTTTGCCGCTCTCGTCCAAAATGCGGAGCACACCCTTCGTATGGAGCTCATCCATGACAAAAGCCGTCTTCCCACTCTTCGACACCGCCGCGGCTTCGATGGGCGAAGAGGTCTTCCCCTGGAGCACCAGTCCGCTGTCATCCAAGAGGTAGAAATTGTACGCACCCAAGTCCGAAATCAAGATATAGTTTTCGTTCAAGGTAACTAGAGGATTCGCGGTATTAATCGAAACCGTCTGCTCAATCTCTCCACGAAAAGACAAGTAGGACACCAAATCATTACTGACTTTGATGAGATGATCGCTGTTAAACGGGTAAAGCGAGGCTGCTTCGCCAGCATTCAGGGCGAAGGCCTCCTCCGTCGTCAAAGACAAGAACTCCTGGTCCGGATTATCTGCTGAAACATAAGAAGAGGCAGGGATTCTAGCCACGATAATCAGCAAAGCGAAAATCATGACACAAACAGCCAGAATCAACCAACCCAAGCCTCGTGGCTGGGGTGGTCTCAGTTCTTTCTTCTGCTTCACCAAGCGTTCTGCCATGCCTTCCTTATCCTGCTTCCCCTGTCGTCTCTGCGCCAGTCTCTGTTGTCTCGGCCGTGTCGGTCGTATCGGTCGTCTCGCTTGTCGTGGTGGTTTCGGTCGTGTCTGGATTCTTCTCGCCTTGCGCTTCCAATAAGGTGTTCAGGGCAAGCTCGACACCGGGTTCATCAACATTTGCCTTACTTGTAAAATCAGCCAGCGGACAATAGAAGCCAGTATACACCCCATCCTTAAAGAGGTAGAGCGTTTGGGCGTCTCGACTCACAAACGACAGCGTGATATCCTCATCGCCGTTTCTCATCTGATAGCTTACTTCATACAAGGGTTCATCGGCAAGTGGGCGAGCCTCTGGATCAAAACCAGAAACCATCACCCCAATCAAGGTCTGATAGTACTTCGTAAAGAGATTATCATCGTGCTCATTCGTCAGATTCGCATCGAGCCCATTCAAGGTATAGGCAGGACTTGGCTCCACCAGCCCCTGTTCCTTCGCTTGGTCAATCTCCTCTCTTGTCGGATTAAACACATCCGAGACATAGCGGTTACCGCCAAGCGTCAGGGTCAGTTCCCCGACATTCGTAATATTCACGAGGGCAGCAAACTTATCATAGAAATCAAGGGCCGGGATCCCCGTCTGCGTCAAGACCTGCCGGTTGAACGAGAAGAAATAGTCCTTCCCCTCAATCATGGCATAGGCTAGGTCGGACGATCCTTGATTCGAGATCAAGAGCACTTTCTCCTCGCCAGCCGTTCTGAGCGTCACCCGATAGTAGGGTGTCTGGAGGCCAAAGCGGCCTAACTCCCCTTCCGTCGCTTCATAGACTTCATCTGCCCTGATTTCAGCGATCTCCGCAAGGAAGTTTTGAATGTTCGAGGCGTTGCCCTTCCAGGCCACCGGGCTCTTCATCGCCCATTGATCGGCTGCCGTTTCTTCTTCATTCGGCAGAAGCTCGCCTTCAATCGTGAAATCTTCGGTCTGTCGTTTCAAAGAAAAGCCAATCAGGTCATCCGCACTCAAGGAAATGACATCCTTATTGATCAGGTCAAGTGGCCCCGTCTGTAGGTGACTTCCTGCCGTACTGATGACAGCAACTCGCCCTTCTCCTCGATTCATTGCATAGTAACGCTCAGCCGTCGAAGCCTGGACCTTAGTCCCCAAGACAATGGTGACTTCTTCCCCATTCTTCAAACGGTAGACCAGGCTTGCCGTGCCATCTCCTTCGAGGCCATAGGGAGCCAGTTCGCCCGCTTCTTTGACCCCAATGTCTTCTGTCACATTGATGCTGAGCAGTCGATTGGCCAAGGTATTTAGGAGATCCCCGGACAGGTCTTGGACCTGTGGTTCGACAAGGACCCAACTAAGCACCGGTGTCGGTGTCGCTTGCGGGCTGGGAGTCGCCGTAGCTTGGGGGTCTTCACTACTTACCGGTGTCGGCGTTGGTTGATTCCAGGTCGGACGGAAAACTAAGCTACCTTTTTCGTTCGTCAAACGAATTTGATCGATTTCCTCTGCAGTAAAGTCAGCAAGGGCTTCTGTAGATGCCGAGGTCGTAGGCGTCGAAGTTTCCGACGTTCCGAGCGGGAAGCCGCCCGTGATTTGCCAAAGAGCATAGGCACCGACCAGTACGACCAGGAGAGCTGTCATGATAATGAGGGAACGAGTTTTTTTCATCGTGCTTCAGGCCTCCAAAGCCTCACAGATTCTTCCTGCGCCGATAGATTACGAGGGCCGTGATCAATAGGGCGATTGGAAGAATCGCCATCAGGAAGACACTGACCACTTGGACCTGCGTTTGGCTAGAAGGCAAAATGCTGTAGGTAACCACCGCCTTCGGTTGGATCAAGAGATCTTGCTGGGCATAGTCTTCCATGTTGCTCATGTGATAGAGCGAGTACCAAGCTAAAGGATAATTCCCCGCGGTCTGGTAGTTCATCATGATGTAATCACTGAAGGTCATCGCCGAACCGAAAACGGCGACTTTGGCCGGCTTCGTCACAGAAGAACCATCCACCCAACCTGTGTTCTCCGAATACATAGCTACGTTCTGAACCGCCTGATCTGGTGTTTCATTCTCCGGATCACCCGCGATCAGCCGGGTTCCTTGGTTGGAAGTCTGGAGGACAGGATCGGTCTTGATCCAAGACGTGGCATTGTCCGCCGTGGTCACAGCGCGGCTGTTGATGACCAGCGAGAACTGGTTCTCCGCCCCCTGTGGGAAGAGCTGCGAGGCTGGCATGCTTGCCGTGAAGGAGACCGGGTCACTGAAGAGGACGCGGTCGGATTGATTCTCATGAACCAGATCATTCGTCAGCCGGAGATTGAAATTCCGCAGCAGCTCGTTCATGTTTGTGAGCTCCGTCGCTTGATAGTTCGCCAGAACGACGAGGCTGCCTCCCCCCTTCAAGAAATCCAGGTAGGTATTCACTTCGGCTGCAGTGAGGTCTTGGGTAGGATCGACCATCAGGAGCATTTCCGCATCGTCCGGAATGCTCTCCGCTGTGAGCGTATTGAGCTCCTTCACTAGGTAATTATTTTGTTCGAGAAGCATCTTCAGCACAGAATAACCATCATTGGAGGTCTGGCCGGCTTCGCCATGCCCAGAAGTCCAGTAGACGACCGGCGTGAAGTCTGCTGTGACGAAGTTAATGGCACCCGTGATGACTTCTTCGGCTACGTAACCCGTAATGTAGTAATCTTGGATCTCCAAAAGATTCGTCAAAGTCAAAACTTTGAGCTTGGAATAATCGCTGTTACTTACCACGATATTAGTCTGGGTGATCCCGTGAAGGCCTTCCGGATCTAAGGTCGTTAGAATGGCTGGATTTTGGGTGGGATTCACGTAGGTAACGGAAATCTTCCCTTGGCCTTTCGAAACATACTCCTCTAAGAGGCCCGGCACGAAAGAGATGTCCGCCCCGTTGTAGGCATTCGCAAAGTTGCTCTCATCCGTCAGCACAGTAATCTTCACCTCAGCCTCATTCGAAGCCAGGATTTGCTCGCTGACACTGCCTAGCGTGGCCATCTTGTTGGTGGTCCAGTCAAACTGCCACTTCTTCCCAACGACGGCATTCAAGATGACATTGATGGCAATGATCAGGGCAACAAAAATCACAACAGACAGAATCGTCGTGCGCTTGAGCTGGCGGTTTCTCTTGTCCGTTTGTTTGGTTTCTTGTTTCTTCGGACTCTCGTTATTCTTCTCGACATCTTGGGTCGGGAGATCGTTCTTGTTTGGATTTTTCTTACTCATCTTGTCTCTCCTTATTTCACCCAGCGTCTCTTATCCATCACCTGGACGGTGAGGTACAAGAAAATCACGATCATGCTGATGAAATAAATGATCGTCAGTAGATCAAAGGTTCCCGAAGCGAAGCCCTCCAGACGATTGGACGGATTCAGCCAGTTCAAGGCATTGGCTAGTCCCTGGCCTGCAGCAGTTTCGGTCGCAGCCGGAATCTTGTCCAGAAAGTCGATCTGATTCAGAAGGGAGGTCAAGAGGTTTCCGATCATCTGGCTTAAGGCACTCAAGACTTCGAACGAGACGAAAATCACGAAAGAAATCACAGCGGCAATAATCTGGTTCTCCGTCAACGCCGAAGCGAAAACCCCGATCGCTAAATAGGTAAAAGCAGTCAGAAGGTAGGCAATGAGCGTACCGAAATAACGAATATCAATCATGCCACCATAGGCCAGGGTAATGATCACATAAAGGACATTGGCCGCCGATACGGCAAGGAACATCAGGACGGTTCCCAGATACTTCCCCAAGACAATCTGCGTCGTCGAGGCCGGAGATGTTGCCAAGAGCACTTCCGTTCCGTTTTTCTTGTCTTCAGAGATGGTCCGCATCGTCATCAGTGGAATCAAGATCATAAACAGACTCCGCATGAACTGCAGAACCGCAGACGCGTCCGCATAGCTGCTGAGTAACATGGAGGAGAAATAAAGGCCGGAAATGAAGGTGTAAATCGCCAGCAGGACCCAGCCCATGGGGGATTTGAAATAACTATTAAATTCGCGTTTCGCGATCGCTACTATCTGTGTCATTAGGCTTCATCCACTTTCTCTGACAGCTGGAAAGAGCTGCTCGTAACTTTCAGGAAAATGTCTTCCAAGGTCGGGTTCAGTGACCTCATTCCAATAATGGGCATATTTTCCTTCGCAAAAGCGCGGAAAACATCCGTTCTGACATCTTGGTGCTCCAAGGTCTGGTACTCGTAGGCCAAAGCCCCTTTCTCCTTTCGGAGGAAAGAGACATCTGTGACCCCGGGGACATGGCGAAGAACGGACATCGCACGCTCATTTTCGGTTGCGACAATGACTTCCACACGAGAAACTCCGCCGATTGCCTGACCTAGGCTATCGGCCGAACCACTCGCCGCAATTTTGCCATTGTTAATAATGATGACGCGATCGCAGGTGGCCGACACTTCAGACAAAATATGGGAAGACAGTAAAATGGTGTGTTTCTTGCCCAACTGGCGAATCGTCTGGCGGATTTCCTTGATCTGCTTCGGGTCCAAACCAACGGTGGGTTCGTCCAGAACTAAGACATCCGGATCGCCAACCAGCGCTTGCGCAATCCCCACACGCTGTTTATACCCCTTCGATAAATTGTTGATCAGGCGTTTTCTGACATCGGTAATTTTCACCAGCGCCATGATCTCGGCGAGCTTGACCGACTGCTCGGACTTCTTCACGCCTTTGATATCGCAGACGAAACGCAGATATTCTAGAACCGTCATATCTTTATAAAGAGGCGGTTGCTCCGGCAAATAGCCGATGCATTTTCTGGCCTCTTCTGGCTGTTCCAAAATATCGAAACCGTTGATCTTCACCTGGCCAGAAGTAGCCGAGATGAAGCCGGTCAGAATATTCATGGTCGTACTCTTCCCTGCCCCATTGGGTCCCAGGAAGCCTAAGACTTCACCATCTTCAACGGTGAAGGAAATGTCATCCACCGCCTTGTTCTCGCCATAGTATTTGACGAGATTCTTGATTTCTACCATGCTGTCTCCTTTGTTCTCCCCAGTACCTGATTAATCCAGACGTGTTAACTGGTACTTCACTTTTGAGGGGTTGTGTCGTTTCAAATCGCGTAAGATGCGCTCGTTTGGTTCAAAGGTCACCAGGTAATTGGTCCCCTTGTAGTGGCCAGTGAAGAACCAGACCTTCTCATCGCCGGTATTGGTTTCTAAATGAAGGGCTTTGAGATTCTGATTGCGGCTGTGTTCTTTATAGTCATCGGATTTGACAGGAGCTAAAATCTCCATTTCCTTGGCGGCGATCGAAATCATTCTCTTTCGTTTCCGTCTATGCGTAATCTGGTCGATATCGAGGTGTCCGTTTGTACAAATATACTCATATTCAATATCGAGCTGCGTAATCAGGAAGTACAGACCGTAGCCTGCTCCCAGCCATAGCATCCAAATAAAGAACAAAACATATTCAATAAAAACCAGCGTTAGGAAAATGACGACAAGAAAAAGCAGGAAAAATAAAGCAATCAGCAGTTTATCGCGCGTCGTTTTATGTCTCTTCACTATCACTTCAATAAAAACATCAACTTGTGAGCCTTGCATATACCCTCCGTTCACGTAAGAGAAAACACTTTCGTTATTTTACTCTATTTTACGAAGACGTAGCTAGAAAGGACAAATATTCCTAAATTCGTTACAAATGAAGTGGTGGGAGGCGGCTTTGGCCTAAAGAAAAACAGCTGACCCGGGTGAGCCAGCTGTCTTGCGAAATGTTATATACGCTACGTCAGCGCGAGGGACTTAGTACATGCCGCCGCCCTGTGGAGCTGCTGCCGGCTCCGGTTCAGGAATGTCGACCACACAAGCTTCCGTGGTCAGCAAGGTGGAGGTGATGGAAGCCGCGTTCTGCAGTGCGGAACGGGTGACCTTCGCCGGGTCAACAATGCCTTCCTTGACCATGTTCACATACTTCTCAGCCACCACGTCATAGCCGACGCCGACTTCTTGGTTCTTGACACCCTCGCAGATGACCGAGCCATCCAAACCAGCGTTGAGTGCGAT